>JBBQXH010000041.1:0-11506 GCA_038209835.1 Gaiellales bacterium
TCTAACGCGGAACGAGCGTGCGAAGGGCGCGCCAGAACAGGAGCTGCGAGAGCTCCGTCGAGAGGCCGGCGAGCTTCTCGAGGTCGTCGAGGCCGGCCTGGCGACGTTCAGGGTTCCTGGCGTGCAGGTACGGCCCCACGACCTGCTCGAGGAGCCCGGCCTCGTTCTCGGCGTTCGTGCGGAGCTTGCGCAGGACGCGCGGCTCGATACCGTACTGGCCGAGCCGCGCGCAGGCTGCGACGACGTCGACATCGCTCTCGGGAAACCCCGAGACACCACCCTCGTCGATCGGCTCGATGAGCTGGTAGTTCTCGAGCTCGCGGACGAAGTCAGGATTGGCGCGCGAGGCCTCGCAGAGCTCGTCGAACGAGATCAGGGGCACCTGAAGCCGCGATCTGAGGGCGGTCGAGGTCGCCTTGCGCCTGTCGCGCTTCCCGCGCCCGGGCATCGTGAGCTCCTCACGGATCACCCGGAGGGGCAGGAACTCGTCCCTCTGGAGCCGCAGGATCGTCCGCAGCCGCTCGACCTCCTCCTCGCCGAAGAGCCGGTAGCCCCCGTGTGTTCGCTGAGGCTGGACGAGACCCTGATCCTCGAGGTAGCGGATCTTCGAGATCGAGATATCCGGGAACTCCTCACGCAGGCGCCGGAACACGGCGCCGATCGTCAGCGGCCGCTCTGCGCGTGGTGTCGAGACCGTTGCCATTCGTCAGCGGTCCAGGAAGGTGAGCTTGTACTTGCCGATCTGCATCTCGTCCCCGTCGGAGAGCTCTTTCTGGTCGACCCGCCGTCGGTTCACGAACGTCCCGTTCAGCGAGCCCTGATCCTCGATCGAGAACGAGCCGGCGCGGCGGATGAGCAGCGCGTGCCGGCGAGAGACCGTCACGTCGTCGAGAAAGATGTCGGCCTCGGGCGAGCGGCCGATCGTGAATCGGTCATGGGATAGGGGGTACGTCTCCCCCGGCCTGCCGGCTCCCGAGCGCACGATCAGGGCTGTCCCTTCGATCCCGAGCTCGGGCTCTCCGGATCCCGGCTCGTCGTCGTCAGTCGGGAGCAGCGACGAGAGCGTCTGATCGCTCGAGTCCTCGGGGATCAGCGGAGCGCCGCACTTCTCACAGAATCGCGCCGCTTCGAGGTTCTGGAAGCCGCACTCCGGGCAGTGGACGTGGGTCACCCGACGCCCTTGTCGAGGCCCTCGAGCTCCTCCTCGCTGATCCGGGGAGCAGCCTTGACCGCGAGGATCTCGGTCAGCTTTCCGAGATCGACGTCGCGCAGCGGGCTCTCACCTCCCTCGACCTGCTTGTGAAGGCGCGAGACCAGCTCTGCGCGGAGGATGTCGATCTTCCCATGCAGCAGCCGTCGCCGGTACGAGATGTCTTGCTCCTCCTTCAGGAGGTCGCGGATCAGGTCACGAAGCTCGGTGTCCGAGAGTGTTGCGAGATCGGGAAGCGCATCCACAGGAGATCTCCAGTGTCGATCGACGATTGAGGTAGCTCTCCCTCAAGTAAAGCATGAGGTCGTAAATCCTTCAACCTTCGCTTGAGGGTTCAGCCTGCGGTGGCGGACTCCTCCTCGGCGGCGATGATCTCCTCCACCGCGTCTCGCAGCTCGCCTTCGAGGCGCCCGGCGTCCTCCCCGGTCGCGCCCTCGGCGTAGATGTGCACGAGAGGCTCCTGCGGATCGGGGACGACCTGCGCCCAGCCGCGCTCGTCGAAGATCTTGATCCCGTCGAGCAGATCGGTCTGCTTTCCTTTGGCGCGCTCGGTGAGGATGCGCATGACGGTGCCCTTGAGCGCCCACGGGCAGCGGACCTGGCGGTGGACGACGGTGGACTCGGGGAGCCTCGAGACGAGCTCCGAGAGCGGCGTCTCGATGGGTGCGAGCATCTGCAGCAGGTTCGTGAGGCTCGTGACCGCGTCGTAGGCGGGCAGGAAGGCCGGGAACACGAACCCGCCTCCGACCGAGCCCGCGAAGAGCGTCCCTTCCTGTGCAGCCGCGAGGGTGAGCGCCGAGAGGGATGCGGCCGTTCTGCGAACCTCGAGGCCGGAGCCGGACACGAGCTGCTCGACGAGACTCGTCGTGGTGATCGGGAAGGCGAGGGAACCCGTCTTCCCGTTCTGGCTGATGAGGGAGACGAACAGCAGGAGCTCCTGCTCGACGGAGACCTCCTGCGCTTTCTCGTCGACCAGGTACAGCCGCTCGCCCGCGTGGTCGACGACGAAGCCCGCGTCGGCCCCGACGGCCGTGACGAGGCGCTTCACCTGCACGAGAGACTCCTGGAGGGTGACCGCGGGCTGTGCCGGCCTGGCAGACAGGTGCGCCCGCGACGAGACCGTCTCCACCTCGAGCGGTCCGAGGACGAGCGGCAGGATCAGCGATGCCGAGGAGAAGCTGTAGTCGACGACGATGCGGAATCCGCGCCGCCGGATCGCGTCACCGTCGACGGTCGAGAGGAGATCTGCGACGTACGTCTCGACCGCGCGTGACGGAAACGAGAGCTCGCCGAGGTCGGCGTACGACGCTCGGCGGAACTCCTGCCGGGAGTAGTGCTTCGCGATCTCCTTCTCGAGCGCGGGCGTGACCTGAATGCCGGGCGACTCGAAGATCTGGATCTGGACCGCCTCGGCGTCGGACTCGCTTGGACGGACGTGGACGCCCACCTCGACGCCGATCGACTTGAGGAGGTGCCTGTTGACGGCGGCCGGCATGATCCGAAGGTCCTCGACGTGGATACCCGTCGAGGAGATGCCCGAGATGAGCGCCCGCTTGACGAGCCTGCACGCCGGCTGCTGCGATCGGCTCGCGACGACGGTGGCGCCTCGCTCGAGAGCTGTCCCGAGCGCCATGCCGATGCGAAGTGCAACCTCGGGGGTGAGATCGACGTTGACGAGGCCGGAGAGTGTGGCGGCGCCCCCGAACTGAGAGACCGCCCGGGACTCCCAGATCAGGTTCCGGTCGACGACGGTGCCCGACTCAACCTCCTTGAACGGGTAGATCCGCACCCCGGGCATC
Source organism: Gaiellales bacterium (assembly GCA_038209835.1). GTDB lineage: Bacteria > Actinomycetota > Thermoleophilia > Gaiellales > Gaiellaceae > JBBQXH01. Next base: position 3,010 of record JBBQXH010000041.1, read on the forward strand.
ACGACGCTCTCGGGGCCGAGAGTGCATTCGTCACCGATCGCCGCGCCCTCGTGGATGCGCGCGTGAGCGCGGATGTCGCACGATCTGCCGATCGTCGCGCCCTGGACGACAGCGCTTCGCCCGACGTACGTCTCGGCATCGACCACCGTGTGCATCACGGAGGCGTGCTCTCTGACGGTGACGCCGGTGCCGAGGACGGCGTAAGGCCCGACCGTCGCGCTTGGACTGAGTCGACAGTAGTTGCCGACGAACGCCGGGCCCTTGATGCGGTCGAGCTCGTCGAGCTCCACCCCTTCGCCCAGCCAGATGTTGCCGCGCAGCCGGATACCCGGGATCTCGAGCCTCACGCGCTCGTCGAGCGCATCGAAGTTCGCCTGTCGGTACTGATCGAGGTTCCCGATGTCCTGCCAGTAGCCGTCCATGACGTGCCCGTAGAGCGGTCTCCCCATCTCGAGCAGGAGCGGGAAGAGCTCCTTCGAGAAGTCGTACGGCCTGTCGGTGGGCACGTGGCGGAGAACCTCGGGCTCGAGCACGTAAATGCCCGTGTTGATCGTGTCCGAGAACACCTGGCCCCACGAGGGCTTCTCGAGGAACCGCTCGATCCGGCCATCCTCGTCCGTCACGACGATCCCGAACTCGAGCGGATTCTCGACGCTCTTCAGGCCAATCGTGACCGAGGCGCCCTTCTCCCGGTGGACGGCCACGAGCTCGCCGAGATCGACGTCGCAGAGGGCATCGCCCGAGATCACCACGAAGGTCTCGCGAAGCTGGTCGCCAGCGAGGCCCACGGAGCCGGCTGTCCCGGCCGGTGACTCCTCCACCGAGTACTGCATGCGCACGCCGTGGGCGTCGCCATCGCCGAAGTACGTCCTGATCGCCTGCGGCATGAACGCCACGGTGACGATGATGTCCTCGAGCCCGTGGAGCTTCAGGAGCTCGACGATGTGCTCCATGCAGGGACGCCCGACGATCGGCACCATCGGCTTCGGCTGGTTCGACGTGAGCGGGCGCAGGCGGGTGCCCTCCCCGCCGGCCATCACAACGGCCTTCATCGGAGGCTCCTCCAGACCCTCGCGCAGTACCCGACTCCGGCGAGGATGGCTCCGCCCACGCCAATCCAGAAGAGGATGAGCGGCCAGTCGGTCCCGGCCGGGGTGACGAGAATCGCGGCAATGGCCGCGTACAGCACCCAGGTCGCTGCCTTCCCGAGGAAGCTGACCTCAAACTGGTAGCCGCGCTTCAGCGCGAAGCGCGAGCCCAGGACGAGGACGACGTCGCGGAGGAGGATGATCGCGAGAGCCGGCCACGGAAGCCTGCCCTGGAGCCACAGGAGGACGATCGCGGCATCGATCATGAGCCTGTCCGCGAGAGGGTCGGCGAGCTTCCCGAACTCCGACTCGACGTGCCAACGGCGTGCGAGGTAGCCGTCGATCTGATCGGTGATCCCGGCGACTCCGAACACGATTGCGGCCACGAGGCTGTAGCCGTCGTCCGATCGAAGGACGAGAACCACGAAGACCGGGATCAGCGCAAAGCGCGCGATCGTGAGCGCGTTTGGGATCTGCGAGAGCGGCGGGGCAACCGCAGGCGTTGCCGGGCGGTCCACACCCTCAAGGATAGTGTGCCCCCGCCTCGATGGTTGGCGGGAATTCAACGGCTGCTACGCTCGGCCCCGTGGCCGAGCGCTTGCCGCTTCCGGGGTTCGTGAACGCCCATAGTCATGCGTTCCAACGCTCGCTCCGCGGGCGAGTGGAGGGTGGCGACTTCTGGGCATGGCGTGATGCGATGCTCGTCGAGGCAGGCCGGCTCACTCCCGACGGGGTTCGCTCGACGTACGCGGACACCTACCGCGAGATGCTGGCGGCCGGATTCACCGCCGTCGGCGAGTTCCACTACGTCGGGCTCGACGAGGGCTTGGCGGCGGCGGAGGCTGGCCGCGAGACCGGCATCGCATTCGTGTTGCTCTACGTCGCCTACGGCCGGGGCGGCATCCCGCGCTCACGGCAAGAATCCGTGGCCGCGTACCTCGACGACGTCGAGCGCCTGCGCGAGGCCGGGGTCGACGTCGGGCTGGCCCCCCACTCGGTGCGGGCGTGTCCCGATTCCTGGCTCGAGGAGATCGGGCGCTATGCGGATCGCGACGGCCTCGTCCTGCACATCCACGCCGACGAGCAGCCGAGGGAGATCGAGGAGTGCCTGGCGGAACACGGTGTCCGGCCCATCGAGCTCCTCGCGCGTGCCGGCTGCCTGGGGCCGCGAACGACGATCGTCCACGGAACGCATGCGAGCGACGCCGAGCTCGATCTCCTGGCCGAGGCCGGGGCGCGCATTTGCGTCTGCCCAACGACAGAGGCGAACCTCGGCGACGGTTTCGCACCGGTCGAGCGGATCACCGAGCGCGGGATCGGGATTTCGATCGGTACGGATTCGAACGTCCGCATCGACCCCTTCGAGGAGCTCCGGGAGCTCGAGGGGATCGCGCGCCGCCAGGCGCTGCGCCGGAACGTGGTTCCTCCCGAGGTGCTCCTCGGGTTCGGCACGGTCGAGGGAGCCGCATCGCTCGGGCTCGCGAGCTGGGAGGGGATCGAGATCGACCTCGAGCATCGCTCGCTCGCAGGAGTGGCGCTCGGCGAGGTCGAGGCGGCGCTCGTCTTCGGCTGCAGCGCCGACGTCGTCGCGGCGCACTAACCGAACGGTCAGGGCGCTCATCGAGAACTAGCCGAACAGGGCGTCGTTGCCCCGCGGAGGCCTGGCTAGCGTCAGTTCATGGGCCTGAACGAGTTGAGGCTAGCTGCGATGCGCCGGCAGCGCGCGCGTGTACCAGGTTGAGAGCACGGCGGCGGTCGCCCGGGTTCACCGGGCGCTTCTCACCCGCCGCCTGAACGTCAGCCGCGTCGTCGTCCTCCTCGGCCTGACGAGCCTCTTCACGGATATCTCGTCGGAGATGGTCGCGACCATCCTGCCCGTGTATCTCGTCTACACGCTCGGCCTCTCGCCGTTTCAGTTCGGGATCATCGACGGCATCTACCAGGGCTCGTCGGCGCTCGTGCGCATCGCCTCGGGCTTCCTCTCCGACCGCACGCGGCGCTACAAGACCGTGGCCGGCGTCGGATACGGCCTCTCGGCTGTCTGCAAGCCGCTGTTCCTGATCGTCGGGAGCGCCTGGGGCGCCGTCGGAGCGGTCGTCCTCCTCGATCGGACTGGCAAGGGCATTAGGACGTCGCCGCGCGACGCGATGATCTCGCTCAGCACCCCGCACGAGAAGCTCGGGACGGCGTTCGGCGTCCACCGCGCGCTCGATACGACCGGCGCGATGCTCGGGCCGCTCATCGGCTTCGGTCTCCTGCTCCTCACGCCCGATTCGTTCGACTCGATCTTCGTCGTGAGCTTGTGCTTCGCGCTCATCGGGCTCGGCATTCTCGCGCTCTTCGTCAAGAACCCACCTGCGGAGACGAGAGCCGAGGAGCCGAAGCCGCGTGTCACACTCCGGGCGGCGGCCGGCCTGCTCAAAGGAAGCCGTTACCGGGCGCTCGTCATCGCGGGGACGATCCTCAGCCTCGCCACCATCAGCGACGGGTTCCTCTACCTCGGGCTCCAGCGCAATCTCGACTTCGACACGAGCTTCTTCCCGCTCCTCTTCGTCGGGACGTCATTCGTTTACATGATCCTCGCGGTTCCGATCGGGCGGCTCGCCGATCGCATCGGTCGCGGGCGGGTTTTCGTCAGCGGCTACGCCCTTCTGCTGCTCGTCTATCTGTCCCTCCTCCTCCCCTCCGGAGGTGCCGGATTGCTCGTCGTCTACATCGCCATCCTGGGGACCTTCTACGCCGCGACCGATGGTGTTCTCATGGCCCTGACGGGCGCGGTGCTGCCCGCGTCGCTCCAGGCGAGTGGCCTCTCGTTCGTCGTGACCGCAACGAGCGTCGGCCGGCTCGTCGCATCGATCGTGTTCGGGGCGTTGTGGACGTGGGCTGGGCTCCAGAACGCCGTCCTCGTCTTCGGAGCGTGCCTCGTGCTCGCGCTCGCCTTTGCGGCGATCGCCCTGAGGCGAACGTCAGGGGAGGCAGCTCGTGCGTAGCAGGCGCGGTCTCGGGTTCGTGCTCCTGACGACGATCTGTGTGGTCGTCGCCGTCGGATTCGTGCTCTGGTCGGCGCTCGGGTCGCGCGGAGCCTCGGAGGCCGTCGCCGAGACCGTCCAGCCCGTCTCACTCCCCCGGGACGCCGTCATCTTCCGAAGCCTCGACCGGGCAGACGCGAAAGCGTACGGACGGGTCGCGATCGTCTCTCGGACAGATCCGTCCGGTCCGCGGGAGCTGAGCGGACTCACCTGCGAACGGGTGTATTACGCGGCCGGACAAGGGATCTGCCTCGCCAAGACGGGCGCCGTCAAGTACGTCGCCGTGCTCTTTGGCTCCGACTTCAGGCCGACCCACGAGGTCGCGCTCAGCGGGTTCCCGAGCAGGGCCCGGATCTCGCCGGACGGGCGCTACGCATCCGCCACCGTCTTCGCGGCCGGACACTCCTATGCCAGTCCTGGCCAGTTCTCGACCACGACGACGATCATGGACACTGCGAGCGGCACCGTCGTCGCCGACCTCGAGAAGGACTTCACGGTCACGAAGGACGGGAAGGCGATCGACTCGCCGGACTTCAACTTCTGGGGCGTGACGTTTGCCGCCGATTCCAACCGCTTCTACGCGACGCTCGGAACGGCAGGAGCGACCTATCTGATCGAGGGCGATGTCCAGGCACGAACCGCACAGGTGGTGCACGAGAACGTCGAGTGCCCCTCGCTCTCGCCCGACGGAACGCGCATCGCCTACAAGCTCGTTGGCGACAGCGGCGTCTGGCGCTTCCACGTGCTCGATCTCGCGACGATGACCGAGACGCCCCTCGCGGAGACGAAGCCGATCGACGATCAGATCGAGTGGCTCGACGACGACAGCGTCCTGTATCGCGTCGACGAGGAGATCTGGACGGTGCCAGCCGACGGGACCGGCTCGCCCGAGCGCTACCTGGCGGCTGCGGACTCTCCGGCCGTCGTGCGGCCCTAACCGCCGCCGGCGAGCTCGCGCGATCTCGTCATCGCCGCCTGGATCGCGTTCAGGAACGCCGCCCGAACCCCGGCCTGCTCGAGCTCCCGGATCGCGGCGATCGTCGTGCCGCCGGGAGACGTGACGAGCTCGCGAAGCTCGACCGGGTGCATCTTCTCGTCGCGCAGGAGCTTCGCGGTGCCGAGCATCGTCTGCACGACGAGGTCGGTCGACGTCTCGCGGGAGAGGCCGAGGAGGATCCCCCCCTCGATCATCGACTCGGCCAGCAGGGCGAAGTAGGCCGGCCCCGATCCCGAGACGGCCGTAACCGCATCCATGTACGGCTCTGCGACGCGCACCGTCCTGCCGACGTGCCTGAGCAGCTCCTCGGCCTGGCGGAGGTGCTCCTCGCTCGCGTGAGCACCGGGCGCGATACCGGCCATTCCCTCGTGCACCGTCGAGGCGGTGTTCGGCATCGCCCGTACGACCGGCACCGTCTCGGCGAAGTGGCGCTCGATCTCGGCGGTCGGGATCGCTGCAGCGACGGAGAGGACGGTCTGGGTGGAAGCGAGCCTGCCACCGATCTCGGAGAGGAGCGCTGCGATGTCCTGCGGCTTGACCGCGATGACGACGATGTCAGCCCCGTCGATCGCCTCGAGGTTCGAGAGCGTCCCGGGGACGCCGTAGGCCGCGCGGAGCTCCTGGAGGCGCTCCGGCCGCCGGGCGGTTACGACGATCCTGTCCGGCTCGCACCAGCCGGACGAGACGAGGCCCGCGACGAGCGCCTCACCGATCTTCCCGGCTCCGAGGATTGCGATTCGACTCGCGGGAGACTCTTCGGTCATCCGCCGGACACTACCCGAGTTCCGTCGTCCCCTCAGTGCCCGGGGGAAGCAACCGGAGCACGTCGATCCGCGTGTTCTCGAGCGCACGGATCGTGTGTGCCTGGCCGGCCGGCTCGAAGAAGAACGTTCCCGTCCCGTACTCCTTCGCCACCCCTGCCGTCACGACTTCGAGGGTGCCGCTCTGGACGAAGGTGAAGGTCGGCCCGCCGTTGCGCTGCGACGACTCGTAGTTCTGCGGCAGGATGATCGACTCCGCGACCACGCGCACCGGACCGGCCGGAAGGCTCTGAAGCGTCCCGCTGCCTCGAACGCGGGACAGCGACTCCGAGGCCGTCTCCCTCGCCGCGATGTGATCGAAGAGGATGCCCAGGAAGCCGCCCACGATCAGCATCGCGAGCGCGAGGCCGACGGCCGCCTTCGCCGAGATCAGACGTGTCGGCGTCGCCGGAGGACGATCAGCCATGGCAGGTAGATGAGTGGGATCGGCAGCAGGAAGCCCGACAGGGCGCAGATCCCGAAGCCGACCCAGTGGTACCACCGTCGATCGGCGGGCGCGTACGCGTAGTTGACGAGGACGGTGACAGTGATCAGGTACGCGATTCCGACGGCGATCTGAGGCCCGTACTTGCCCTCGCTGATCGCCGCTCCGACGAAGCCCCAGGCCGCTCCGAAACAGACGAGCGCGACGGTGAAGGCCGCCGTCAGGGCAATGTCTCCGAGAAGCTGTCGGCGGCCGTCGATCTGATCGACGCTGGTCACGACCGGACTGTAGCCACCCGGGCCTCGGATGGGCTTCAGTCCGAGCGGGACCCTGCCGATACCGGAGGTGGCGTCCCAACGAACTAGGGAGGATCGGCGGTGCGAGCAACGCTTGGAGCGTTCGCTGTGCTTGGTGTTGTCAGCGTTCTGGTGTTGGCTGGCTGCGGCGGCGGGAGCTCGCCTGTGACTCCTGACACGGGCACAGAGCCGGCGGCCACCGACACCGCGACCGACATCGCGCCGACGGGCGCGGCCCCGGGAGGCGTCTACCGCATCGGCGTCGAGGAGTCGTTCAACTTCACCGACGCGTTCGATCCGACGGGCGAGTACAACCTGGACGCGTTCTCCCTCTACTCGAGCCTTCTCGTCCGCACGCTGCTCGGATACAGGCACGTCGCCGGAACGGCCGGGAGCGAGCTCATCCCGGATCTGGCGTCGGCGCTACCGGAGATCACGTCTGACGGGTTGACCTGGACGTTCACGCTGAGAAGCGGCGTCCGCTTCGGGCCTCCGGTCGGCCGCGAGATCACGTCGAAGGACGTTCTCTACGCGTTCGAGCGCATCGGAACGCCGTCGCTCGGCGCCCAGTACGGCTTCTACTACGACGTCATCGACGGGATGGCGGCGTTCCGCAACGGCAAGGCGAAGACCATCACAGGGATCACGACGCCCGACGACCGGACGATCGTCTTCGAGCTCACGCAGCCCACCGGGGATTTCGGCTACCGCATCGCCCTGCCGGCCGCTGGCCCGATTCCCGAGGAGGTCGCGCGGTGTTTCACGAAGGCGGGTGACTACGGGCGCTTTGTCATCGCCTCCGGCCCGTACATGATCGAGGGAAGCGACGCCCTCGACATGACGAGCTGCAAGACGATGGAGCCGATCTCGGGGTTCGACCCCGAGACGTCGCTGTCCCTCGTTCGCAATCCCGAGTACGACCCCGCGACGGACAACCCTGAGGCCCGCCAGAGCCTGCCGGACAGCTTCCTCCTGACGATCGACTCGAACGGTGCGGACGTGTTCGCGAAGCTCGCTGCCGGGGAGCTCGAGGGCGAATGGGCCTCTGTGCCGCCGAAGGTGCTGAAGGAGTACTCCCAGAGCGAGGACCTCCAGGACCGGCTGAAGATCAACGACGCCGATGCGATCGCCTTCGTGTTTCTGAACCTGACACAGCCTCCGTTTGACGACATCCACGTGCGGAAAGCCGTCAACGTCGTGATGGACAAGCGTGGTCTTCAGCTCGCCTGGGGCGGAGAGCTGGCCGGCTCGATCGCGACCCACATGTTCCCGAACTCGATCACCGGAGACGAGAACGTCGACTTCGACCCGTATCCGAGCGACGGCTCGTCCGGCGACCTCGAGGCGGCGAAGGCGGAGATGGCGCAATCGAAGTACGACGGCGACGGCGATGGTTCGTGCGATGCAAGCGCGTGCTCCTCCGTCCTCGACGTTTCCGTCAGCGCCGGCACGCCGAGTCGGATGGCGCCCGTGGTCGTCCAGGCGCTCGGGAAGATCGGGATCTCCGTGAAGACGCGCAACTTCGGCGACCCCTTCACGATCCTCCAGACGCCGTCGAAGAACATCCCGATGTCGAACCTCCCGACCTGGGCCAGGGACTACCCGAACGCCTCGACGTTCGCGTTCCTCTTCGACGGGCGGCGGATCGTCCCAGAGGGCAACGTCAACCTCTCCCTCGTGGGCATCACCCCGGCGATCGCGAAGCAGGCGGGCGTCGAGGGAAGCGTCACGGGAATCCCGAACGTCGACGCCAAGCTCGACGCGTGCATGGCCCTCAACGGGCCGGATCAGGTCTCGTGCTGGGCGGCGCTCGACCGCACGTTGATGGAGGACGTCGTCCCC
>JBBQXH010000042.1:0-11414 GCA_038209835.1 Gaiellales bacterium
GATCAGCAGCACCTGTTCGAGCGCTTTTACCGCGGCGAAGGGGGCGCGGCCTTCGGGAGAGGCATCGGCCTGGCGATCGCCCGAGAGCTCGCCGTGCGCATGAACGGAACGATCGACCTCGCATCGAAGCCCGGAGGGACGACCTTCACGCTGACGCTCCCGATCGCTCCCCAGGCGGCACCGTTTTCACGTGGAAACGCGCTCGTGAAGTCGTGAGCCGCCACGGTCCCGGGGCCGCCGGGCTCGTTGCGCTCGCTCTCATAGTGGCTTTCATCGGCGGCGCAATCGCTCTCGGCGTGGGGAAGACGACGGGATGGTTCGACGACACGGAGACCGTCGTCGTCGAGAGCGCGGGTCCCGGCGAGGGCTCGACTGCGGCCGTTCGAAACACCGCGCGACCGCTGATAGGCAACTCCTTCGACCCGGCCGCGATCTACCGCAGCCGGTCTCCCGGTGTCGTGACGATCTACAGCCTCTTCGAGGGCCATGGCCAGGGCAGCGGCACCGGGCAGGCGCAGGGCTCGGGGTTCGTGGTCTCGCCTGACGGCTACATCCTGACCAACTCCCACGTCATCACGACAGCCGGCGAAGAGCCGAATGCGCCCGTCGCAGCCGCGCAGCAGGTCTTCGTCGAGTTCAGGGACGGCGACCGCGCGACAGCCACCATCGTAGGCTGGGATCTCTTCGACGACACCGGCGTCATCAAGGTCGATCCGGCCGACCACAAGCTCGATTCCGTCCCGCTCGGCGACTCGGCCAGGGTCGTCGTCGGCGAGCCGGTTGCGGCGATCGGCAGTCCATTCGGGCAGACGAGCTCGCTTGCGGTCGGGGTCGTCTCGGCCACCGAGCGCTCGGTCCGCTCGCTCACGAGCCTCTACAACATCGTCGATGCGATCCAGACGGACGCCCCGATCAATCGCGGTAACTCGGGAGGGCCGCTGTTCAACGCTCGGGGCGAGGTGATCGGGATCAACGCCCAGATCCGCAGCGACTCCGGGAATGCCGAGGGCGTCGGGTTCGCTATTCCGATCAACTCGGCGCGGCGCTCGATGGAGCAGCTCGTCCAGTCGGGGAAGGTCCGGTATGCATGGGTCGGAGTCGCGACGAGGACGCTCACGCCGTCGATCGCGAAGGAGCTCGACTACGAGGCGACGGCCGGTGCGGTCATCGAATCTGTCGTACCGGGTAGCCCCGCAGCTCAGGCGGGCCTGCGCGGAGGGTCGAGGCTCGTGCGAGTCGAGGGCGCCGACGTCCGCGCAGGCGGTGATCTCGTGGTGGCGATCGACGGCGCGCCCGTCACGTCGAGCGAAGACCTCGTGCGTGTCATTTCGGGTCGCCTCGTGCCTGGGCAGACCACGCGCCTCACGGTCATCCGGGACGGTGAACGGGTGGTCGTTCCGGTCGTCCTCGTCGAGCGACCACCGGATCCCGACGCTCCACACTGAGCGCGGCGACGTGCACGGCCGCTATCCTCGGCCGCGCCGATGCAGCTGATCAACGTGGGTCACAAATCGCTCGGGGACTACGCGACGCTCGTCGGCCCCAAGCTCATGGGTCAGATCCGCTCGCTGGCCGCCTCACTCGAGGGCAAGCGCGTGCTCCATCTCTCGGCAACGGCCTTCGGGGGTGGCGTCGCGGAGATCAACTACACCCTCATTCCCCTGATGCGTGATGCCGGTCTCGACACCGAGTGGCGCGTCATCTACGGGCAGGCGGAGTTCTTCGAGGTCACGAAGACGATCCACAACGCCCTCCAGGGGAGCCCGGCCGCCCTCGACGACGAGATGAAGGAGATCTTCGCCCGTTACAACCTCCTGAACGCGGACGAGCTCGACGAGCAGTACGACTTCGTCATCGTCCACGATCCCCAGCCTGCCGGGATGATCGAGTACGCCCGGGCGGCGGCGCCACACTGGATCTGGCGCTGCCACATCGATCTCTCGACGCCGAATCGCTCGGTCGTCGACTTTCTGGCTCCCTGGCTCGCGCGCTACGATGCCGCGATCTTCCATCGTTCCCAGTACGTGCCTCCCGTCGACGGCCTTCCGAGCGCGTATATCTGGCCACCCGCGATCGATCCGCTGGCGCCGAAGAACATGGCGCTCTCGCTCGAGGACGCTCGGTACATCGTCGATCAGTTCGGGATCGACATCGAGCGGCCGCTCCTCACCCAGATCTCGCGGTTCGACCCCTGGAAAGACCCGCTGGGGGTGATCGATGCCTACCGCGCCGTCAAGGAGGCTCATCCGGGGACACAGCTCGCGCTCGTCGGCTCGATGGCTCACGACGACCCCGAAGGCTGGGATTTCTACAACGAGACGGTGGCGTACGCGAAGGGCGACCCGGACATCTACATCCTCTCGAACCTCAACAACGTCGGCTCGGTCGAGGTGAACGCCTTTCAGGTCACGTCGGCGGCCGTCATCCAGAAGTCGATCCGCGAGGGCTTCGGGCTCACGGTCTCGGAGGCCCTCTGGAAGGGGAAGCCGGTCGTGGCGGGCCGCGTGGGTGGAATCGTGACGCAGATCCGCGATCGGGAGACCGGCTTCCTGGTCGAGTCGGCGGCCGAGTGCGCGCAAGCCTGTCTCGAGATCCTCGATGCGCCCGACCACGCCCGCGCGATGGCCCTTCTCGGCAAGGAGGACGTCCGGCGTCGCTTCCTGACGCCCCGGCTGCTCCGCGATTGGCTCGCGCTCTTCAACAGGCTGCTCGGGAACGACATCGGCGAGGTGTCGCTCGCCGTCGCCTCCAACGCGCCCTAGCGACAGGCCTCAGCTCCGCGGGTACGGTAGGGACCATGTCCGAGCGCCGCCGGCTGATCGTCGTCTCCAATCGCGGCCCCGTGACGTTCCATCGTGACGCCGACGGCCACCGGGTCCCTCGACGCGGAGGCGGAGGCCTCGTCACCGCGCTGCGAAGCCTCGTCTCGCACCACGATGTGACGTGGATCGCGAGCGCGATGACGGACGAGGATCGGGAAGTCGCGGGTGAGGCCGGCGACACCGCGATCTCGGAGGTCGCGCAGGACGGGTCGCCGTATCGCCTGCGGCTGGTCGCGCACGACCCGAAGGCCTACGACTGGTACTACAACGTCATTTCGAACCCGACGCTCTGGTTCATCCAGCACTACCTCTGGGGGCTCGCGAAGTCGCCGGACGTGGATCAGGGGTTGCACCACGCGTGGACGGAGGGGTACGTCGCGGTCAATCGCAACTTCGCGGAGGCGGTGATCGCCGAGCTCGAGCTCGATCCCGAAACGGCGGTCTTCTTTCACGACTATCACCTGTACGTCGCGCCGAGGCTCGTCCGCGAGAGCGTTCCGTCGGCCTCACTCGCCCATTTCGTGCACGTTCCGTGGCCACAACCCGACTACTGGCGCGTGCTTCCGGATGCGATTCGCCGGGCCCTCCACGAGGGGCTTCTCGCGAACGACGTCGTCAGCTTCCACACCGAGCGGTGGCGCACGAACTTCCTGCGGAGCTGCGAGGACATCGTCGGCGCGGACTCGCATTTCGAGGCGGGAGTGGCCTATTTCCGCGAGCGCACGGTACTCGCGCGCGTCGCGCCGATCTCGGTCGATCCAAGCGAGTTCGACGATCTCGCCGCAGAGCCGCGCGTGATCGAGGAGGAGGCTGCGATCGAGGTTGCGCGACCCGAGTTCCTGATCCTTCGCGTCGACAGGACAGATCCGTCGAAGAACGTCGTGCGGGGATTCCGGGCGTTCGAGCTCTACCTCGAGGCGCATCCGGAGATGCACGGACGTGTCACGATGCTCGCCCTGCTCGATCCCTCGCGCCAAGACATTCCCGAGTATGCGGAGTATCTTGGTGCGATTCAACGCGCCGCGAGGGCGCTGAACGACCGGTTTCAGCGCGACGACTGGCTGCCGCTCGATCTTCAGATCCAGGACAACTTCCCGCAGGCGGTGGCGGCGTACAAGCAGTACGACGCGCTCCTCGTCAACGCGATCTTCGACGGCATGAACCTCGTCGCGAAGGAGGCGCCGCTCGTCAACGCGCGCGACGGCGTCCTGATCCTCTCGGAGAACACCGGCGTGCACGACGAGCTCGCGCCCTGGGCCCTAACGGTGAACCCGTTCGACGTCGCCGGCCAGGCCGAGGCGATTCACCAAGCGCTGACGATGCCGCAGGACGAGCGGCGCCGGCGGCTCACCGCCATCAGAGAGCACGTCCGCGAGCACGACATCAGCGCCTGGATCGCCGCGCAGCTCGACGATCTCGACCAGGCCGTCGCTCGTCCCGGAAGTACACTTCAGCCGTAGAGGCTTGATGTGAAATGACCGCACGTCTGGATGAGGGCCTGCACGCGGAGGATCGCGGCCGCCTCGATCGGCACCAAGGCAACCAGCCTTGCCACCGACCGAGGCGACCACGCTCCTTGGTGCAGGCGCCTCCCCAAACGCCCGCCCATTCCACATCAAACCTCTAGTGGGAGACGAGGATTTGCGCCTGAGCCACGTCGACGAGTCGGGCGGGATCCGCATGGTCGACGTTGGTACGAAGCCGGTCGCGCGGCGGCGTGCGGTTGCGGCAGCGACTGTGCGAATGGCACCGGCGACGGCAGCGCGGCTGCGGGATCTTCCCAAGGGCGACGCCCTCGCAACGGCCCAAGTGGCGGGAATCATGGCTGCGAAGCAGACGGCCGCACTCATTCCGCTTTGCCATCAGCTTCCGCTCTCCGTCGTCGGCGTCTCTCTCGAGGTCGTCGATGCTGGAGTCGAGATCACTGCAAGCGCCGAAACAGCCGCACAGACCGGCGTCGAGATGGAAGCCCTCGTCGCGGCGTCGGTCGCGGCGCTGACCGTCTACGACATGGCGAAGGCGATCGACAAGGCGATGGTGGTCACCGACGTCCGACTTGTCGAGAAGACGAAGGTCGCGCCGTGACGAGAGCGGCCGTCCTGACGATCTCGGATGGAGTGCATCACGGCGTTCGGGATGACCTGAGTGGCGATCTCCTCGCGGAGCTGCTGGAGGCCGACGGTTACGACGTCGAACGAGCCGTCGTGCCCGACGAGCGCGAAGCGATCACAGGCGCCATCAGGAGCCTCGCGGAGAGCGCAAGCATCGTGCTCACGACCGGAGGAACCGGCGTCGCCCCTCGAGATGTGACGCCCGAGGCGACCCTGGCGGTGGTCGACCGTCTCGTTCCAGGTATCCCCGAGGCTCTGCGTGCGGATTCGATCGCCAAGACGCCCCACGGGCTGCTCTCCCGCGGCGCCGCGGGAACCCTTGGCAGCGCACTCGTCGTCAACCTGCCTGGATCGCCCGGCGGGTGCCGGGACGGCTTCACAGTCCTCCAACCTGCGCTGCGCCATGCGGTGGATCTCCTTGCAGACACGGCTGCAGGCCCGGCGGGGCATCGCCAGACATGAGCGACGTCACGGTCGTTCGCTATACGAAGCTCTTTTCCTCGCTCGTCAAGATCGAGCACACGCTGTTCGCGCTGCCGTTCGCCTACGTCGGCGCGTTCCTCGCCCTCGACGCCGTCCCGAGCGCACACGACCTCGTCTGGGTGACCGTGGCGATGGTCGGCGCTCGCAGTCTCGCAATGGCCCTGAACCGTCTGATCGACGCTGGGATCGACGCCCGGAACCCACGCACGGCCAAGAGGGAGCTACCGCGGGGCGCTTTGTTGCCCTGGCATGTCGTCGCGTTCGCCGCCGTCTCGCTCGCGGTGTTCCTCGTCGCCGTCTACCAGCTCGAGCCGATCGTGCGGTGGCTGTGGCCGATCCCGGTGGTCGGATTCGTCGTCTACCCGTATCTCAAGCGCGTCACGTGGCTCTGCCACTTCTGGCTCGGTGCGGTCGACGGCCTCGCCCCGATGGGAGCGTGGGCGGCCGTCACGAACGAGCTTCCGTGGCAGGCGTGGGCCCTCGGCGGCGCCGTCGCGTTCTGGGTCGCGGGCTTCGACATCCTCTACGCCCTCTTTGACATCGAGATCGACCGAGAGAGCGGATTGCACTCGCTCCCGGCGCGCTTTGGCGTTCGTACGGCATTCACGGTGAGCCGGCTCTCGCATGTCGCTACGGTGCTCTTCCTCGTCCTCGCAGGGCTCGGCCTCGATGTCGGGCCGCTCTACTGGGCCGGCGTCGCTCTCGTGGCGCTCGTCCTCGGCTACGAGCACTCGCTCGTGTCGCCGCGCGACTGGCGTCGGCTCGACACGGCGTTCTTCACCATGAACGGCGTCATCTCGATCGGCTTCTTCGCCTTCGTGCTGGGTGACGTGCTCTGGTGATCAGCGCGCGGGGGATCGGGAAGCGCTTCGGCGAGAAGGAGGTTCTGCGGGACGTGACCTTCGAGCTCCCGCCCGGCGGCTTCCTACTCGTCACCGGGCGCAACGGCTCCGGCAAGAGCACGCTTCTGCGGATTCTCGCCCGGCTCATGGCATCCTCGGAGGGCGAGCTCGAGGTGACGGTCGAGCGGCGCTCGCTCGGGTACGTCGGCCACGAGCCCCTCGTCTATCGCGAGCTCACCGCGCTCGAGAATCTCGAGCTCTACGGGCGGCTCTATCGAGTCGCCGAGCGGCGGGAGCGCATCGGGATGCTGCTCGAGCGCTACGGGCTCTGGGAGGCGCGCCACGAGCGGACGCAGACGTTCTCGCGCGGAATGCAGCAACGCCTCTCGCTCTGCCGTGCGCTCTTGCACGATCCCGAGCTTCTCCTCCTCGACGAGCCGTACGCGGGCCTTGATCGGGAGGGCGCAGGCATGCTCGACGAGCAGCTCGCCGAGCTCGCCGCGACGCGGACGCTCGCCGTGTCGTCGCACGAGCCCGAGAGGCTGGAGCCGCTCGCCACCCTAAGGCTGGCGCTGTGACGGCCTATTTCCAGGATGTGTCCGTGCTCGCCCGCAAGGATCTCCTGCTCGAGCTGCGCTCGCGCGACACGGTGCCGTCGATGCTGCTCTTCGTCGTCGGTGCGCTCGTCGTCTTCCACTTCGCCCTCCCCGATTCGGCGGGGGATGATGCGGCGAGGGGGCTCCTCTGGATCGCGATCCTCTTCACCGCGCTCCTCGGGCTCGGGCGCGTGTACGCCGCCGAGCGGGAGCGCGGCCTGCTCGACGGTCTCCTGCTCGCGCCCTGCGACCGCAGCGCGATCTGGCTCGCAAAAACGATGAGCGTGATTGCCTTCCTCCTGCTGATGGAGGCGATCGCACTCCCCGCCTTTGCTCTGTTCTTCGCACCCGTCACCGGCGCGATGGTCGCCGCCGTCATCCTCGCGAATATCGGGATCGCCGCTGTGGGAGCGCTTCTCTCGGCGATCGCCCTCTCGAGCCGTACCGGCGATCTCATCCTCCCGCTTCTCTTCCTGCCGCTCGCGATACCGATCGTGATCGGCGGTGTCGGCGCCTCGATCGTCGACGACCCGGCGCGGTTCCTCTGGTTCCTGGGTCTCTACGACGGGATTTTTGCGATCATTTCCTGGGCATCTTTTGAATATGTCGTTACGGAATAGATCCGGCCCGGCCTTGGCCGTATGCGCGTTTGCCCTGCTCCTCGGCGGCATTGCACTCGTGTTCTGGTGGGCACCGACCGATGCCGACCAGGGATTCAGCCAGAAGATCTTCTACATCCACGTCCCCGTCGCCCTGACGGCGTACGCGTGCTTTGCCTGGGGGGCCTGGAAGGCGCTGCGGCTCCTGTGGACCGGGAACGAGCGCCACGACCTCGAGAGCTACACGGCCATCCACATGGGGACGATCTTCGGCGTTCTCACGCTCGTGACCGGCGCGATCTGGGCCAGGATCTCCTGGGGTGTGTGGTGGTCGTGGGGTGAGCGTCAGCTCGTCGTCTTTCTGATTCTGTTTCTCTTCTACTCCGCGTACTTCATGCTGCGCTACTCGATCGATCCGGGCCCGCGGCGCGCGCGAACGAGTGCTGTGTACGCGCTCTTCGGGGTCGTTCTCATTCCGATCAGCTTCCTGGCGATTCGCATCCTCGGGACGCTCCTGCACCCCGCCGTGTTCACGCGCGACGGCGTCGGGATGACCGGCTCCATGTTCGTGACCTTTCTCGTGGTGCTGGCCGGGATGCTCTGCCTCGGCTTCGCGCTCTACCACACCGAGCTGGCCGGCAAGCGCCTCGACGCGAGGCTCCGTGAGCTACGGCGGGCTCTGGCATGACCACGTCTGAGAAGTACGTGACGGCTGCCTATCTCGTCGTGCTGGCGGTCGTGCTGCTCTACGTGGTGATCTACTCGTTCAAGATGGCGCGGCTGTCCCAGGAGATCGCCGAGCTCGCGGAGCTCGCCCGAGCGCGCGCGGATCGGAATCCGGAGCGGGAGCCCGAGCAGGCGCCCGTCGCGTGATGGGCGAGGCGGCGCTCCTCCTCGTCTGGCCGGCGCTGCTCGGGTACTCGGAGGCGGCGCTCGCCTACGTCGGCGAGACGATCCGACCGGGGCGGCTCGGCCGCTACGCGATCTGGGGCGTTCGGCTCGGCTGGCTCGCCCAGACGGCGCTGCTCGTGGCGCAGGCTGTTGCCGCTGACGGCTTTCCCTGGGATTCGTGGGCGGGCTCACTCAATCTGTTCGTCTGGATGTGCGTCGGCGCCTATCTGATCTGGGGTTGCCGGGCGCCCTTCCGACTTCTCGGATTGGCGGTGATGCCGCCAGCGGCGGCGCTCTTCGTTCTCTCATGGACCGCCGGCGGGGCGGGGAGCTCGGGCCGGACTGAGTTCGGATCCGTCTTCCTCGCGCTGCATGTCGGGCTCGTCATCGCCGCGTTCGCCGGCTTTACGATCGCAGCCGGGCTTGCCGCGGTCTACCTCTGGCAGAACAGGCGACTCAAGCGCCGCTCGCCGAGTGTCCTGCGTGTGCGCGCCCCGTCGCTCGCGACGCTCGACACGCTCATCGCGCGGACGATCGCCGTCGCGCTGCCGGCCCTGACGCTCGGGATCGGAGTCGGCCTCGGCCGCCTGGGTGAGGAGGGGGGATCGTTTGACGCGATCATGGCCTTCGCGGTCGCGACCTGGGTGGTCTACGCGGCGTTTCTCGTGCTTCGCTACGAAGCCGGCTGGCGCGGCAAACGCGCTGCGTACCTGGCGTTCACGGGCTTCCTCCTCGTCGTCGCCCTCAGACTCGTGGCTGTGCCGGTGGCGCACTTCTGATGGCTCTCGTTCTCGTCGGCACCTCGTATCTCGTCGCTCCGGTCGAGCTGCGCGAGCGCATGAGCTTCGACGCCGAAGGTGGCGCCGAGCTCGCCTCGCGGATTGCCGGAGCCGGAGGCGAGGCGGTGGCGCTCTCGACCTGCAACCGGGTCTGCGTCTACGCGTCGGCAGACGATCCCCAGGCAGCCCGAGCGCGTGCGCTCGGCGAGCTGGCATCGCTCGCAGGGCTCGATCCCGGCGAGCTCGAGCCCTCCGTCTACACCAAGCTCGACGACGAGGCCGCCCATCACCTGTTCCGGGTCGCAGCGGGCCTCGACTCGATGATCCCCGGCGAGGCGCAGATTCTGGGCCAGGTGCGCGCGGCCTACGAGGCCTCGGATCAGCGCGGTCTCGCGGGGCCGGTCACCCATCGCGTCTTCCGTCAGGCGCTCCACGCGGGACGGCGCGTGCGAAACGAGACCGCGATCGGCGAGACGCCCGCCTCGGTCTCGGCGGCTGCCGCCGAGCTCGCCGCCCGCGTCTTCGATGATCTCCCGTCCAGGCGGGTGCTCATCATCGGCGCCGGGAAGATGGGCGAGCTCGCCGCCGCCGATCTCATCTCGCGCGGCGTCGGCTCTCTCGTTGTCGCCAACCGCTCGCTCTCTCGTGGCGTGCAGGTCGCGGAACGGCTCGGGGGCACCGCCGTCCCCTTCGCGGAGCTCTTGTCGGAGGTCGCGCGCGCCGATGTCGTGATCGCCTCGACCGGCTCGCAGGGGCTCGTCCTCTCCGCGAAGGAGGTTGAGCACGGACTGCGCAACCGCAGAGGGCACCCGATCTTCTTCATCGACATCGCGGTACCGCGCGACCTCGACCCTGCGATCAACGAGATCGACGGCTGCTTCCTCTACGACATCGACGATCTCGAGCGGGTCGTCGAGCAGAGTCTCGCGGGGCGCCGGAATGAGGCCGCGCGTGCGGAGGCGATCGTCGAGGAGGAGGCGGAGTCCTTTCGCGCCTGGCAACGCTCGCTCGAGGTCGTCCCGGCGATCGCGTCGCTGCGGCGGCGCGCCGAGGAGATCAGGTCGGCAGAGCTCGCGCGCGCCGGCTCTCGGCTCGAAGGGCTCAGCCCCCGGCAGCGCCTGGCTGTCGAGTCATTGACTTCTCAGATCGTCAACAAGCTGCTTCACGTCCCGACCGTCCGGCTGAAGGAAGCTGCGGCCGCGGCCGACGGGACTGCGTATGCCGACACGATGCGGCATCTGTTCGACCTCAGCGACGAAGATCGCTGAGAGCCGTAGTGCTCGTCCGTCTCGGCTCGCGTGGTAGCCGGCTCGCGTTGACGCAGGCGGAGATCGCCGCTCGCGCGATCCGGCTCGCGCGGCCCGATCTCGAGATCGCTCTCGTGCCCATCACGACGGCCGGCGATCGGGACCGGAGGAGCCCGTTCGGAGAGATCGGCGACCGCGGCGTCTTCGTCAAGGAGATCGAGGAGGCTCTTCTCTCTGGCCAGATCGACATTGCCGTTCACTCGGCGAAGGACATGACCTCCACCGACATGGACGGCCTCGCGGTAGCCGCGTATCTCCCCCGGGAGGATGCCCGCGACGCACTCTGTGGCGCTGCCGCGATTCGCCCGGGCATGCGGATCGGCACCGCGTCGGCGAGGCGCAAGGCGCAGCTCCTCGCGCTCGAGCCGGAGCTCGTCGTCGAGCCGATGCGCGGGAACGTCGACACGAGGCTACGCAAGCGAGCCGAGCGTGGGCTCGACGCGATCGTCCTCGCTGCGGCAGGGCTCGATCGGCTTGGCCTCTCCGTTGAGATCGGGTATCGCTTCGATCCCGAAGAGCTCGTCCCGGAGGCGGGGCAGGGAGCGGTGGCGCTGCAGGTGCGCGCCGGCGAGGCGGCTCTCGTCGGTGGAGCTGACGATGAGGAGACGCGCCGCCGTGTCGGGGCGGAGCGTTCGTGCGTGGCACGCATCGGAGGCGGCTGTCTCGCGCCCGTGGCGGCCTACCACGACGGAACGGCTCTGACGGCACTCATCGCCGCCGAGGACGGCTCGTGGATCGAGCGGCGCCGCGGAGACGATCCCCTGGCGCTCGCCGACGCCCTTGTCGCCGCCGTGCCGGCGACGGCGTGAAGATTCTCGTCACCCGGGCTCGCGAGGGCGCAGGAGCCCTGTACGAGCGTCTGCTGGCGCTCGGCTACGACGTCTGCGTCTGTCCGCTCATCCGGATCGAGCCGATCGGTGGGCCGGCCGTGTCGGTCACCGGGTACGAATGGCTCGTGCTCACGAGCGCCAGGGCCGTCGAGGA
>JBBQXH010000043.1:0-11161 GCA_038209835.1 Gaiellales bacterium
AGCCGTCTGCACCAAGGAGCGTGGTCGACTCGATCGGTGGCAAGGCTGGTGGCCTTGGTGCCGATCGGGACGGCCCCGATCCGCCGTGTGCAGGCCCTCATCCAGACGTTCGGTCATTTCACATCAAGCCTCTACGCCGGCTGCGTGGCCGGGGACTGCTCGACGGGTCGCTGCGCCGCCTCGGCCATCAGCACCGCTGCGGGCTTCGCGAGCTTCAGCCGCTTCGGCCGGGGCATGCCGTCCTCGATCCACCGGTCGATCTCGTGGAAGAGCTCGTCGATCAGGATGTCGGAGGAGACCTTCTTGAGCACACGCCCGTGCGCGTAGACGAAGCCGACATCCCTCCCGCCCGCGATGCCGAAGTCCGCGTCACCCGCCTCGCCGGGGCCGTTCACCGCACAGCCCATGACGGCCACCTCGAATGCCTCCGGATAGGTCTTGAGGCGCTCCGCCACGACCTCGGCGAGGCTCTCGACGCCGACGTTGTCACGACCGCACGAGGGACACGAGATCATGATCGGACCGCGCTCGCGCAGGCCGAGCGACTTCAGGATGTCCCAGGCGACCTCGATCTCCTTGACCGGGTCGGCCGTGAGTGAGATGCGGATCGTGTCGCCGATCCCGTCCATGAGGAGCGCGCCGACGCCGATCGCGCTCTTGATCGTGCCCGTCCCAGGCGGTCCCGCCTCCGTCACGCCGAGGTGGAGCGGGTAGGGAACCTTCTCCGAGAGCATGCGGTACGCGCGGATCATCGTGGGTACGGAGCTCGACTTCACGGAGATGGCGAAGTCCCGGTAGTCGAGGCTTTCGAGTAACTCGACCTGTTCGAGCGCCTCGGCAACAAGCGCCGAGGCCGTGTCCTCCTGCGCGAGCGAAACGAGGTGCTTCGGGAGCGAGCCCGAGTTGGCGCCGATGCGCATCGGGATCCCCTTGGCCTTCGCCGCCTTGACGACCTCGGCGACCTTGTCGGGGCCGCCGATGTTGCCGGGATTGATGCGCACCTTGGCAACGCCTGCATCGATCGCCCGCAGCGCGAGCGATGGGTTGAAGTGGATGTCGGCGACGATCGGCAGCGGGCTCAGATAGACGAGCTTCCGCAGGGCGTCCGCGTCTTCCGTCTTCGGGACGGCGACGCGCACGACCTCACAGCCCGCAGACGAGAGCCTGCCGATCTGCTCCATGGTGGCGTCGACGTCGTGCGTGTAGGTCAGGGTCATCGACTGCACGACAACAGGTGCCCCGCCGCCCATGAGGACGCCGCCGACCGAGATCTGCTGTGTACTCGCCATCGCGGGCCAGTCTACCCGCCGGACAGGCGGTGCCTAACCGCCTCGGATACGTCCGATGTCGTTCGAGAGACCGATGAAAAAGAGGATCAGGACGAGCGCGATCCCGATCATCGAGGCTCGCTCGTATGCCTGGCGCGGGATCGCCCTGCCGCTGATCTTCTCCGCGACGGCGAACGCGATGTGACCGCCGTCGAGCGGGAGGAGCGGCAGGAGGTTGAGGAGCGCCAGCGAGAGGCTGATGAGCGCGAGCACGCCGAGGTAGTAGCGGAAGCCCTCGTTGACGATCTGAGAGGTCTGCTGGACGATGCCGACCGCGCTCGAGACCTGGTCACGCGTCTTGCCGGTGACGATCCCCGCGAGCGACCGGAAGATCGTCACGGTCACCTCGCCCGTCTGGCTGAATGCCTTGCCGACTGCCGGTAGGGGCGCGTAGCTCTTCAGGAACGGCTCGGGGATGAAGCCGACCCGGTACTTGCCGTCGATCAGCTCGGCCTGCAACGGGCCGAGCACCGTCTGCTCCCCGCCGCGCCTCACGGTGATCGTGATCGGGTTGCCCTTGCTGCCCTGGATCGCCTGCGAGACCGCGTCGAACGTCAGCGTCGGGCGACGACCGACCGCGGTGATGACGTCCCCCTGCTGCAGGCCGGCCACCGACGCGGGAGTGTCGGCGCTCACGGTGTTGACCTCCCGAGTCACGCCCGCAGGAACGCCGAGCATGAACACGACGGCGAGCGCAAGGATGCAGAAGACGAGATTGGTCGCCGGGCCGGCGAAGATCACGGTGACTCGCTTCCAGACGGGCGCTTTCCAGTAGGCGTCGTCGCTGAGAGCGTCTCCGATGTCGACGACGCCCTTCTCCGCAGACTTGCGGGCCGGCTCGCTGAGATCGGCTCGCGCAAGCTCGGACTCGAGCTCGACCACGCCGCTCCGGGCGGCCGCCAGGTCTCCCCTCTCGAGCGGGTGCCTGACCCCGTTCACCGCCGGTCGGAGCCACGGAGACTCCTCGAGTGCCCGGTGGAAGTGCACGTCGACGTCGCTCGCCGTCGGCTGGTGCATCCCCGGAATCTTCACGTAGCCCCCGAGCGGGATCGAGCCGAGGCCGTACTCGATGCCGTTGCGCTTCCACTTCGCGAGCGCTGGCGGGAAGAAGAGGTAGAACTTCCTCGGCCGCATGTTCACGGCTATGGCCGTGAAGAAGTGACCCATCTCGTGGATGAGGATCAGGAAGGCGAGGCCGCCGATCGCGATGGCGAGATTCATCCGGTCGACACCAGTTCGCGAGAGAGCGTCTCGGCGGTTCTTCGTGCCTCCGCGTCGATCGCGACGAGCTCGGCGAGGCTGTCCCCTGGCGGCGCCTCTGACGCGGCGAGCGTCCGCTCGACCACGTCGGCGATCCCCGGGAACGGCAGCTCGCCGGCGAGGAAGGCGCCGACCGCGATCTCGTTGGCGGCGTTCAGCACGCAGGGCGCGCTACCGCCGAGCTCGCCAGCCTCGCGCGCAAGGCGCAGGCAAGGGAATGAGTCCTCGTCGGGGGCCTCGAACTCGAGCCGCAGACCGGCTGCGAGGTCGAGCGGAGGAATCGGGGTGGCGGCGCGCTCCGGATAGGTGAGTGCATAGGAGATCGGCACGCGCATATCCGGATAGCCGAGATGGGCGAGTGCCGCTCCGTCGCGGAACCGTACGAGCGAGTGGACGATCGAAGTCGGGTGGACGACGACCTCGATCTGCTCGTATGGAAGGCCAAACAGGAAGTGCGCCTCGATCAGCTCGAGACCCTTGTTCATGAGCGTGGCGGAGTCAACCGTGATCTTCGGGCCCATGTTCCACGTCGGGTGCGCGAGCGCATCGGAGGGGGTCACGCCGCCGAGCTCGTCCCGTGTCCGGCCACGGAAGGGCCCGCCCGACGCTGTGAGCACGAGCGTGGCGATCGAGTCCGCCGCGCGCCCTTCGAGGCACTGGAAGAGCGCGGAATGCTCGCTGTCGACCGGCAGGATTCGGCCGCCGCCCCGCGCCTGAGCGGCAAGCGCAAGATCGCCGGCCGCAACCAGGCTTTCCTTATTGGCGAGTGCGAGATCGGTGCCGCGCTCGAGCGCGGCGAGCGTCGCCGGCAGGCCGGCGAAGCCGACCACAGCGTTCAGGACGACATCCGGATCGGACTCCTCGACGAGGACGTCGAGCGGCGGATCGCCCCCGACGGACACATGACGCACACGATGTGCATCGGCGATCTTGCGGACGTCGTCCCCGCGAGTCCCGGCGGCGACGGCGCAGAGCTCGAGCTCCGGATGCGCGTCGATGATCTCGAGCGCCTGGCGGCCAATCGAGCCCGTCGCGCCGACAAGGCCAACACGTTTCACGTACAGCGATTGTAGATCGCAAGGAGCGAAGCGACGCGCAGCGGCCGAACAGGCCGCGAAGGTTCACGGCCGCGTCAGCGGCCGTACTCAGACGCGCCGTGAACCCTAGATCGATATCTCGCCGAGCGCAGCAAGCACGTAGAAGGCGACGGGGCAAGCGACGAGCAGGCTGTCGATGCGATCCCAGACCCCGCCGTGGCCCGCGAGGAGGCGGCCCGAGTCCTTGATTCCGACGTCCCGCTTGACGAGCGACTGCATGAGGTCGCCGATCGCGGCCGCGACGACGATCGAGAACCCGAGGACAAGCGATTTCCAGCCATCCGCAAAGCCCTGCTGGTACAGCGTGATCCAGGTGGCTACGACACCGCCCACCACTCCGCCTACGAACCCCTCCCAGCTCTTGCCCGGGGAGAGCGTCGGGGCCATCTTGTGACGTCCGATCGGCCGGCCGACGAGATACGCCGCGGTGTCGGCGACGAAGACGGCGATCAGCACGGTGAAGATCGCGAGTCTTCCGTTCTCGGGGATCGCGCGGAGAAGGATGACGTGTGCGAGGCCGAGCCCGATCCAGACCGCTCCGAGAACGGTCGCCGCGAGAGAGACGCTCGCCCGCTGCCGTGTCTCGGCAAAGAGCAGGAAGAGAAACGCGAGCGGCAGCGTGAAGAACACCCCGGCGGTCATCCAGCCGATCCCGCCGAGCTCCACGCCGAGAAGGCATGCCACGAGGCCCAGGACTCCGGCAATCACGAGGGGCCGGAACTCCCGTCCCGCCCGGTAGAACTCGTCGAGCGCGATCACGCCGACGACAGCGACCAACGCGAACATCCACCACCCGCCGAGCCAGGCGACGCCGAGGACGATCGGAAGTCCGATCGCGACGACGACGAGGCGCGACAGCCAGTTCGTCATCGGCCGCCGAATCGCCGGCGGCGCGTGGCGTACTCCTCGAGCGCCCGACGGAGATCCCGCTCGCCGAAGTCGGGCCAGAGGGTGTCGACGAAGACGAGCTCCGAATAGGCGACCTGCCAGAGCAGGAAGTTCGAGATCCGTTGCTCGCCCGACGTCCGGACGAGCAGATCCGGCTCGGGCATATCCGGCGCATACAGGCGCGAGGCGATCGCGTTCTCGTCGATGTCACGCGGGTCGGTGCCCTCCTCGACGAGACGGCGCGCCGCTGCGACGATTTCCGCCCGGCCACCGTAGTCGAAGGCGATCCAGAGCTGCATGCGCTCGTTCTGCCGCGTCTCGCTCTCGACGTTGTCCATCATCCGCAGCACCGATTCCGGCGCCCGATCGCGCCGCCCGACGAAGCGCACGCGCACGCGGTTCCGCATCAGGTTCGGAAGCTCGCGCTCGATCGTGTCACCGAAGAGCTCCATGATCGCCTCGACCTCCTCCTGCGAGCGCGACCAGTTCTCGGTCGAGAAGGCGAAGATGCAGAGCGATTCGATGCCGAGATCGAGGCAGGCCTCGATCGTGCGATGAGCGGCCTTCGTCCCCGCGCGGTGACCGGCCACCACCGGCAGGCCCCGCTTCCTCGCCCAGCGCGCGTTGCCGTCCATGATGATCGCGATCGATCGGACGGTCTCCGGCCGCTCGGCCTCGCGGGCCGGCTTCATGCTCCGGAGCGTTCGCAGCCTGTTCAGACGGTTCACGAGTCCCCCGTGGGGTGAGGCATCCGGTTCGACCCGAACGCGCTCAGACCTCCATGATCTCGTCTTCCTTCTTCTTGAGAAGGTCATCGATCCGATGGACGTGCTCGTCCGTCAGCTTCTGCAGACGGTCCTCGGCGCGCCGCTCCTCGTCGTCCCCGGCGTCTCCGTCGCGCACGAGCTCCTTGAGGTGATGCATACAGTCGCGCCGGACGTTCCTGACCGCGACCCTGCCCTCTTCCGCGAGATGACGGACGACCTTCACGAGCTCCTTCCGCCGTTCCTCGGTGAGCTGCGGGATCGGCAGCCGGATCAGCTTGCCGTCGTTCGACGGCGTGAGGCCGAGGTCGGACTCGAGGATGGCTCGCTCGATGCCCTTGACGGAGCCGGGGTCGAAGGGCTGGATCGTCAGCATGCGCGGCTCCGGGACGTTGATCGTCGCGAGCTGCTTCACAGGGGTCTTCTGGCCGTAGTAGTCCACCGAGACGCGATCGAGAAGGGCGGCGGACGCCCGGCCTGTCCGCACCGTGTTGAACTCGTGCTGCGTGGCCTCGACCGATTTGTCCATTCGGCGCTTCGCGTCCTCGAGCAGCTCGTCGATCATGCGTCCCTCCCAGGCGTCGAGATGATGGTGCCGATTCTCGCCCCGTTGACGAGCCTCTCGATGTTCCGCTCGTCGTCGAGGCCGAAGACGTAGATCGGCAGCCTGTTGTCCATGCAGAGCGAGAGCGCTGTGGTGTCCATGACCTTGAGCTCTCGCTCGATCGCGTCCTTGTGTGTGAGTTCAGGCAGGAAGCTCGCCTTCGGGTCGAGCCGGGGGTCACCGTCGTAGACGCCGTCGACCGCGTTCTTCCCCATCAGGATCGCCTCCGCGCCGATCTCGAGCGCCCGCAGCGCAGCCGCCGTATCGGTCGTGAAGAACGGATTCCCGGTTCCGCAGGCAAAGATCACCACACGGCCCTTCTCGAGGTGGCGGATCGCCCGGCGGCGGATGTAGGGCTCCGCGACCTCGCTCACCGTGATCGCCGACAGGACACGTGTTTGCGAGCCAAGCCGCTCGAGCGCGTCCTGGATCGTCAGGCAGTTCAGGAGCGTCGCGAGCATGCCCGCGTAGTCGGCCGTCGCCCGATCCATGCCCTCGGCCGCTGCGGCCATCCCCCGATAGATGTTGCCGGCCCCGAGAACGAGCGCGACCTCCACGCCGCGCTTCGTGAGGCCCTCCACCTCGCGCGCGATCGCCGTCACGCGGTCGGGGTCGATTCCGTACGGCTCGGCGCCCATGAGCGCCTCGCCGGAGAGCTTGAGCAGGATCCGCCGGAAGACGGGAACTCCGGCTTCGGAGCCTTCGCGGGACTTCTCCTCCGGCTTCGCGCTCACTCCGCCAACGCGTACCGGACGAACTCGAGGACTTCGGCTCCATGCTCATCGAGCGCCTTCCCGACGGTCAGCGAGTCGTCGTGGATCCACGCCTGATCGACAAGGACCGACTCCGCGAAGAAGCGCTTGGTGAGCATGCCGTCCACGATCTTCGCACGGATCTCCTCGGGCTTCGACTGGACATCGGGGAGTTTCTCGTAGACCTCGCGCTCGGCGACCACCGCAGATTCCGGAATCTCGGCGCGTTGCAGGTACGAGGGGTTCGCGAACGAGACGTGCATCGCGACGAGTCGCGCGAGCTCAGGCGACGCTTTCGCGCGCACGAGCACGCCGATCTTGTTTGCCGGAGGATGGACGTAGGAGGCCAGGACCTCGCCCGCGCCCGCGGTCATTCGGGCGGCGCCGCGGATCGCAACGTTCTCGCCGATTCTCGCGACCAGCTCGACCCGCTCGCCCTCGAGGCCGTCGAGCGCATCCGGCCCGTCCGCTGCGACCGTATCGAGCGCGCGTTGCGCGAAGGCGCGGAACTCGTCGTTGGCTGACACGGGCTCGGTCTCGCATCCGACCGCGACGATCGCGCCGTCGGAGCCGTCGACGTGCGAGAGGATGATGCCCTCCGTGGTGTCGCGGCTCGCTCGCTTTCCAGCGGCGGCGATGCCCTTCTCCCGCAAGAGCTTCTGCGCCGCCTCGACGTCGCCGCCCGTCTCCGCAAGCGCACGCTTGCAGTCCATCATCCCCGCGCCCGTCAGGTCGCGGAGTTCTTTCACGAGGCTTGCCGGGACGTCACTCACTCGGTGATCTCCTCGGCCGGTGGGGCCTCCTCGACCGCTTCGACGATCTCCTCGGCCGGAGCGGGTTCCGTGACGACCTCGACCACCTCGGCGACATCCTCGACCGGAGCGGCTTCCTCGACGGCCTCCACGACCTCGGCGACTGGAGCGACTTCCGCAACCACCTCGACCACCTCTGCGGGCGGAGCAGGTTCCTCGACGACTTCGACGACCTCGACGACTTCCGCGACCTCGACCGCGTCACTCGGCTCCTCGCCGGCCGCTTCCGCGACGTCGGGCTTGCCGTTGGACTCGATGAACTCGGCGACGTCGACGCGGCGCGAGCCCGCGGCGATGCCGTCGGCGACGACCCGCGTCACGAGGCTGCAGGCGCGGATCGCGTCGTCGTTGCCGGGAATCACGAAGTCGGCGTCGTCGGGATCGCAGTTCGTGTCGACCAGCCCGATCACCGGGAGCCCGAGCCTTCGAGCCTCACGGACGCCGAGCTGCTCCTTGCGCAGATCGATCAGGAAGATCGCGTCGGGCAGGCGCTTCATGTCGGCCACGCCACCGAGGTTCACCTCGAGCTTCTCGAGCTCGGCGAGCATAGAAATCCGCTCTTTCGAGGGGAGCAGCTCGAGCTGGTTCTCGTCGCGGAGGCGGCGAAGCTCGTGGAGCCGTTCGATGCGCTCCGAGATCGTGCGCCAGTTCGTCAGGAGCCCGCCCAGCCAGCGGTGGTTGACGTAGGGCATGCCGACCCGCTCGGCCTCGCCGCTCACGGCGTCTTGGGCCTGCTTCTTCGTGCCGACGAAGAGGACTGTTCCACCCCGCTCGGCGATGTTTCGCACGAAGGCGTGCGCCTGCTCGAGAAGCGCCTGCGTCTGCTGCAGGTCGATGATGTAGATGCTGCCCCGCTCCGTGAAGATGTAACGGCGCATCTTGGGATTCCAGCGCCGCGTCTGGTGGCCGAAATGCACTCCAGCCTCCAGGAGCTCGCGCATGCTGACGACGGACATGGGTCGATCCTCCTTCGGTTGAGTCGCTTCAAGCCGGCGGCGAGCGGATGGAACCGAGCGCCAGCGCCCGGCACCGCCACCCTCCCGTTCTCCACCGGGTCGGGTTCGATTGACCGATAGATTCTACCGGCGGGCGAGCTCGAGCGCGTTTGCGAGGTCGGCCGGGAGCTCCGACCCCACCTCGACCTCCACGCCAGTCTCCGGATGGGGGAACGCGAGGCGGGCGGCGTGGAGGAACTGGCGGTCAAGGTCGAGGTCGCCCGCGGCCCCGTAGGTCGGATCGCCCGATACCGGAAGGTCGATCGCCGCGAGGTGCACTCGGATTTGATGCGTCCTACCGGTCTCGAGCCGCACCCGAAGCAGCGCGTGTCGCCGCATCAACTCGACCACCTCGAAGTGGGTGATTGCGTCGCGAGGCTTCTCCGTATCGATCGACATCCGTGTCGAGTCGCTGCGGGCCCGACCGATCGGAGCCTCGATCCGTCCCTGTCGCGAGCGGGGCCGCCCGCGCACGAGGGCGAGGTACTCGCGCGTCAGCTTGCGGTCGCGAATCAGACGTTGAAGGCGCCGGTGTGTCGTTGCGTCGCGCGCGACGACGAGAAGCCCCGAGGTCTCGCGGTCGAGCCGGTGGACGATCCCTGGTCGAACGGCCTCGTCGCCCCCGGCGATGCCGCGACCGAGGAGCCCGTGGACGAGGGTTCCGCTCGAGTGGCCAGCGGCAGGATGAACGACGATGCCCGCGGGTTTGTCGATGACGAGGAGGTTCTCGTCCTCGTAGGCGACGACCAGATCGAGGTCCTCCGGCTCGATCGTCGGGGCGCGACGCTCGGGAGCCTCGAATGAGATGACCTCTCGGGGCTCGAGGCGGTGGCTCTTCGGGCGGACTTGGCCGTCGACCAGCACCTTGCCTTCGTGGAGGAGGCGCTCGGCCTCCGCGCGTGATCCGACCTCGTCGAGATTTCCGACGAAGCGGTCGAGCCGCTCGCCGGCCGCCTCGGCCGGTACGGCGACCTCGCGGGGAGGAGACACGGCCGCCTCTTACTGGATCGTCGGGCCAGAGATGCGGCTGAGCCGCGGGCGCTGATCGCCGAAGATGAAGATGCCGATCAGCGCGATCACGCCGATCGTGATGAAGACGTCGCCGAGGTTGAACGCGGGCCAGTACTTCGGGTCGAGAAAGTCGGTCACGTAGCCCTGGCGGACGCGGTCGACGAGATTGGAGAGGCTGCCGCCGAGCAGGAAGCCGAAGGCGACCGGCATGAGGGGATGCCGTGCGCCGGCGCGAGTGAAGTACACGAGCATCCAGATGACGGCGATGCCCGTGAGGATCGTGACGGGCGACGCGGCTCCGGGGAAGAGCCCAAAGGCGATGCCGGTGTTTCGCACGTGGTGGATCTGGAACCAGCTCGTCACGTCCACCGCCTCGTAGAGGTCGAGTCGCGATCGCACGATCACCTTCGTCACCTGATCAGCCGCGACCGCGGCGAGCGCGACCACGAGCATCGCCGCCCACTGATACGGGCCTGCCGCGAGCGACCTCGTCGCGACCGAGACGGGCACACGCCCGTCGGTCGCCGAGCCGACGCGAACGTCCGTCACACGGGGTGGTTCGCTCAGCCTCGCTCCTCGAGCCGCTGGTCCTCGATGCACAGCGTCGCGTAGGGCCTCGCTTCGAGGCGATCCACACCGATCGGCTTCCCGCACCGCACGCACTTGCCGTAGGAGCCGTCGCCGATGCGCTCGAGCGCGGCATCGATCTCCTTCAGGACGTGGGCCGAGTTCTCCTCGAGGGAGTAATCCATCTCCCGGTCGACGGTGACCGTAGCGGTGTCGGCCTGGCCGGTCTCGGGCACTTCCTCCTCGAGCGATCCGGCGTTCTCCTTCTGGAGGTACTCGATCGCGTCCGTCACGCGCGTGCGCTCCTCGAGCAGGAGATCGCGGAAGCGGTCGGTGTTCACGTGGTCTCCTTTCGTCGTGTGGCCGCGAGGGCTGCCTCAACCTCGGCCAGGGTCATCCCCTCGACCTCGATCACCTTATCTCGCGCCATCGCGCCGGCGGCGAGGTCAAGTCGTGCGATCGGCACGCCGAGGGCATCGGCCAGCAGCCGCAGAACCTCCTTGTTCGCCCGCCCACGCTCCGGCGCAGCCGCCACGCGCACCTTCCAGGCGTCGCCGTGGCGCCCGACGATCTCGCTGCGAGCGGCTCCGGCCGAGACCCGGACGCGGAGCCGAACGACCATGGCTCAGTGGACGTGGCTGAGCCCGAGGACGACCAGTCGCCAGACCACCGAGAGCGCGAGAATCGCGACGATCGGCGAGAGGTCGAGGCCCATGCCGCCCAGCCGGAGCATCGGGCGCATGCGCCGGAAGATCCCCAGGAACGGATTGACAACGTCGTAGAGGAAGCGCTGGAAGGCGCTGAGCCAGCGGTAGTACGGCACCCGGATCCAGCCGAGCAGGATGTAGACGAGGATGCAGAGGAGATAGACGTAGTAGAGCGCGGTAACGAAGCGAATCGCCGTATTGACGGCGTCGGCGAGGAGCATCAGGCTGAACCGGCCCTAGATCGTTGATTCCGAATTGTTCGGAGTCGTCTTTGGGATGGAATGGGCGGGGTAGCAGCCGTCGAAGTCCGGCGTTGCTGATGCAACGCCGACCAGGAGGTCAGTGTGCCGCCGGACCTCGACGACCTGCTCACCGC
>JBBQXH010000044.1:0-11143 GCA_038209835.1 Gaiellales bacterium
TCGTCGGGCGGATCCACCGGTGAGCTCGAAGCACATCGTCACGGCCGACGACGTCAAGCGTCTGGCCGACACCGGCGAGCGCGAGCTGATGCTGCGCGAGCACACGGTGCTCACCGCCGCGGCGGTTGATGCCGCCGGCCAACTCGGGATTCGGCTCGTCGAGGGCTCGACCTACTCGACGGATGCGCCGGCGGCAACGGTGCCGACGCGGCCCGGCGCGGGCGGTCTTCCGGCCCCAGCGATCTCAGGTCTCTCGCGGAGATCGCCTGCAGCCGGCGAGACCCGGCTGTCGGAGAGCAGAATCGAAGGACTTCCCGACCGAGGCTCGCTCCACACGCAGCTCTTCATCGACGGCGACTACGTCGACGCAGCCGGTGGCGAGACCGTCCCAACGATCGACCCGGCGACGAACCAGCCGATCGCCGAGGTCGCTGCCGCGCAGGCCGGGGACGTCGATCGGGCCGTGGCCGCTGCCAGGGCGGCGTTTCCCGCCTGGCGCGATCTCGACCCCGAGAAGCGCGCGCGCACCCTCCTCCGGGTTGCCGAGCTGATCGAAGCCGAGCAGGAGACGCTCGCGAAGATCGAGAGCTGGGACGTGGGCAAGCCGATTCGGGAGGCCGCGCTCGTCGACCTTCCCGCGTGCTGGGATCCATGGCGCTTCTACCAGGGGCTGGTGCGCGTGATCGACGGCCGGGTGCTCGCGCTCCCTCGCGCGTCGCTCGACTACGTCCGCAAGGAGCCGATGGGCGTCGTCGGAATGATCATCCCGTGGAACTTCCCGCTGCACATCGCCTGCCGGAAGGGATCGGCAGCGCTCGCGGCCGGCAACACCGTCGTGCTCAAGGCGCCCGAGCTCGCGCCACTCACCTGCCTCGAGCTGGGCAGCATCTGCGTGGAGGCCGGAGTTCCACCAGGCGTCTTCAACGTCGTCCCGGGCCTCGGCGAGGTCGCAGGTGCGGCGCTCGCAGAGCATCCCGGCGTCGACAAGGTCGCGTTCACCGGGTCGACAGTGACCGGACGCTCCGTCATGCGCGCGGGAGCGAACACCATCAAGCGCGTGTCACTCGAGCTCGGCGGCAAGTCTCCCTCGGTCGTCTTCGCCGACGCCGACCTCGATCAGGCAGTCGTGGGCTCGGTCTTCGGCATCTACCTCGCCCAGGGCGAGGTGTGTTCCGCCGGCGCGCGCATCCTCGTCGAACGGCCGGTCTACGACGAGTTCGTCGAGCGCTTCGCGGCGAAGGCCCGGACGATTCGTGTCGGGCTTCCGTCGCGCTGGGAGACACAGCTCGGCGCGCTGATCAACAAGCGCCAGTGCGACCGCGTCTACGAGTACGTCGAGATCGGTAAGGCCGAGGGGGCAACCGTCGTCTCCGGCGGCGTTCGGCCCTCCGATCCGGCGCTAGCCGCGGGGAACTTCATCGAGCCGACGATCTTCGCGAACGTCCGCAACGACATGCGAATCGCCCAGGAGGAGATCTTCGGCCCGGTCGTCGTGATCGTCCCGTTCGAAGGCGAGGAGGAAGCCGTCCGGCTCGCCAACGACGTCCGGTACGGTCTTGCCGCGGGCGTCTGGACGCGCGACGCCGGCCGGGCGCACCGCATCGCACACGGGCTAGAGGCGGGCTCGATCTGGATCAACCATTACAGCGCCTACCCGAGCGAGGCGCCATTCGGCGGCTACAAGGAGAGCGGCACCGGTCACGACCTAGGGCTGGAGTCGCTCTACGAGTATCTCGAGACGAAGAACGTCCACATGAACATCGGCACCGAGCGGTTCGACTGGTACTCGGACTAACGAAGGAGGAGCGAGAATGACCGGAGCACTTGGGCTGATCGAGACGCGCGGACTCGTCGCGGCCATCGAGGCAGCCGACGTGATGGTGAAGGCGGCGAACGTGACGCTCGTCGGCCGCGAGTCGATCGGAGGTGGCTACGTCACCGTCGTCATCATGGGGGACGTCGGAGCGGTGAAGGCCGCGATCGACGCGGGCGCGACCGCCGCCAAGAAGACCGGTGAGCTCGTCTCGGCACACCTCATCCCGCGGCCGAGCGATGACGTCGCGAAGCTGCTGCCGGGCGGAGACGCCGAGTAGCGGTGGCGGGACTCAGGATCATCTGCGACGGCGAGGTCATCGAGGCCGAGCTCCTCGAGGACGACGCACCGCGAATCTGCGCCTACATGCGGTCGATCCTGCCAATGGACGGGACGATGGTGCACGCGAAGTTCGCCGGCGAGGAGACGATCGTGATGGTGCCGTTCTTCGCCGAGCAGGAGAATCCGAAGCTGGACGTCGTCGCCGGGGACATCGGCTACTACCCGGGCCGGCAGACGATCTGCCTGTTCTACGGCGAGACGAAGCCGTTCGGCGAGGTGTCGTACTTCGCCCGGGTGCGTTCGAACCTCGACGGTCTCGCCCGGGCCGGCCGGCGGACGCTCGACGCAGGCCACGTCGCGGTACGCCTGGAGTCGGCCTGATGGGGCGACAGACGGCGGCGGAACTCGTCGAGGAGCTCCGGCAGTTCACGGCTGTCCACTGGGTTGGCGAGCCCGCGGACGTCCAGCGCCTGCGGACGTTCTCTCTGCCACCGATGGGGAATCTGCCGTGCGTTCTGTACTGCAATTTCGACCTCTTCTGGGCGGGCGAGCAGCTCCAGGTCTGCCGGCAGGCCGCGCTCGAGGGAGACCTGCGTCTCCCCGAGCTGACCGAGGTCTCGGCGCTGATGCTCGACCGGATTGCGGCCCGCACCGCGAAGTGGGAGATGACGGAGACGGTCGCGCTCATGCGCCGCGCCTCGTCAGTTCTGCGCGATTGGCGACCTGATACGGCGCAGGAGTTCGCGGTCGTGATCGAGCACCTGATGATGGCGATCGACCGGATCCAGGCCGCCGTGGACACGATCATCCCCTGGAACGAGCTCGACAAGGGCGTGCGCCTGAGGGCCGCGCCGTAGAGATTAGTCCGGGAAGGAGAACGATGCAGCTCTGCCGAGTCGTGGGAAGCACAGTAGCCACAGTCAAGGCGCCGGGACTGGCCGATTTCAAGCTCCTGAACGTCAAGCCGGAGAGCGGGGGCGGCGATGAATTCGTGGCCGTGGACGGGGTTGGTGCCGGCGTCGGAGACCTCGTTCTCGTCGCGACCGGATCGGCCGCGCGCGGGCTCGACTCGACCCGCGACGTCGCCACCGACGCGACGATCATCGCGATCGTCGACGCGTAGGTGCCCGACCTCCGTGCCTTCGTCGAGATCGACGCGCTGCAGCCGCAATGGGCCGCATACGTCGCCCAGACCTGCCAGGGCGATCCGCCGCTGGCAGGAATGGCGCAGCTCTACGTCGAGGTCGCCCCAGCCAATGCGATCTTCGCGCTCGTCGATGCGGCCGTGAAGAACGCCGGCGTGCAGTCAGCGCTTCAGGTCGTCGAGCGCCAGTATGGAACGCTCGAGCTGCACGGGCGGGATCCCTCCGCAGTGAGAACCGCCGGGGATGTCGTCCTCGAACGGCTCGGCCTCGGTCGTGAGGACCGCACGCGCCCTGAGGTGATCGCGCAGGAGACGGTGACCCGCGTGGGCGCGAACCAGGCCCAGCTCGTCAACCGCCTCCGTTCCGCCAACCTGCTCCTCGAGAACGAGACGATGTTCGTGCTCGAGCTCCAACCCGCCGCCTACGTCGCCGCCGCGGCGAACGCAGCCGAGAAGCACACGCCGGTGAAGCTCGTCTACGCAGCGATGCTCGGAGCGACGGGCCGGCTCATCCTCTCGGGCAAGGACGACGAGATCGCCGAGGCGCGCGCAGCAGCGATGGCGGCGCTCAAGTAGCATATGCTAGCATATTGTCCATGGGTCGACAGCCGGTTCTCGTCCAGCTCAGCGACGAGTTGATCGCATCGCTCGATCAACGCGCTGCCGCCTCAGGGGTCTCGCGATCCCGACTTATCCGCGACGCAGTCGAGAGCCACCTCCAATCGGACGTCGCCGCGGAGATCGACCGGCGTATCGCGGCCGGCTACGAGCGTATTCCGCCCGACGAGATCGATGAATTCGCGGACGAAGCAGCGGTCGAGCTGATCCGCGAGGAGCCCTGGTGAACCGGGGCGAGATCTGGTGGGCAGCTCACCCCGAAGCTGGTCGTCGCCCATTTCTCGTCCTGACGCGGGAGGGCGCGGTACCTGTACTGAACCGCGTCATCGCCGTGCCTGCTACGACGACCATCCGCGACCTTCCAACCGAGGTGCTCCTCGGACCTGAGGATGGCATGCCCGCCGAATGCGCTCTCTCGCTCGACAACATCACCTCACTCCGGAAGACTCGCTTCTCCGAGCCGATCACTCGCCTCGGCCCCGAGCGAATGGCGCAGGTCTGCGCCGCACTCGCGATCGCGACTGGCTGCGTGTAGCGCAGCCGGTTCTTCGGTCGTCGAGCTCCGCCACGATGTAGCCGAGGTCGAGCTGTGTCCAGTGCCTACGATCTCGTCGGCACTCATCCACACCGACGTCAACGCAAACGGCCCGCTCCTCGGGGTCAGAGCCTGCATTCGCACGTCCTGACCCCACTCGGTAGGCAGCGCCCATCCCACGGCCGGCGCCAACGCGAACGGCCCGCTCGAGGCGGGCCGTTCGCTAGGTCGAAGCGGGAACCACCCGCAGACGCGTGAGAAGCACAAATCAGCATAGCGCGGCGGGCGCCGGACTCGAACCGGAGCCGGTGGTTGGCCGGCCAGACGCTTCTCACACGCCTACCCACCCCGGGGTGTCGACCCGCCACGCTTGGCTCGACATTACCGGCGCTCCGGTCACGTACCTGTCACGGCATCGTGCCGCTTCGCGCTTCAGTGGGTCTTACGCGGTGACGATGTCCGACTGCATCGGGCCGAGCACCGCGAGCAGCTCGTCCTGCTCCGGCTGCGGCACCTTCAGCTCGTTCATCGTCGTGACAAGGTCCTCGACGAAGGCGTTGAAGTCCTCGGCCTTGATCTCGAGGCCGGCGTGAGCCTCCTTCATCGTTCGACCCGTGTACTTCTGCGGACCTCCGGACGCCTCACCGATCTGCTCGATGACGAGCTTCTGAAGGTTGGCGAGATCGACGTTCGCGAAGAAGGCGTTGATCCGGTCGTCCGCCCCGACCTTGCCGAGGAACGTCGAGACGACCGCCGTGACCGCGGGCTCGCCACCCAGGCGGTCGTAGAGCGAATCCACCGCGGCAGCTGTCGCTGGCGGCGGAGCGGTCGTCGCAGCGCTCTCCGAGTCGCTGCCCCCGCAGCCCGCGACGGCGAACACGCCGCCGAAGACGGCGAGCGCCGCGGCGCCCTGCACGCCACGGTGAAGAAAGGTGCGGCGAGAGATCATCCGCTGCACCGCAGGGTGCAGCTCGTCGTAGCTCAGTTCCTGCTTGGACACGTCGGCGAACCTCCTGGGTTTGGACGCAGGAAGGTTCGCCGCAACAGCGCGAGTGGTTCAGCTCTCGGCGCTGACGAGCCCGACGGGACACGAAACGCCCGTTCCGCCGATCCCGCAATAGCCGCGTGGGTTCTTCTCGAGGTACTGCTGGTGGTAGGGCTCTGCGTAGTAGAAGGGCCCCGCATCGACGATCTCGGTCGTGATCTCACCGAAGCCTCGCTCGCTGAGCGCCTGCTGATACCGGTCGCGCGACGCCTCGGCCGCTTCGCGCTGAGCGTCGTTGAAGGTGTAGATCCCCGAGCGATATTGAGTTCCGACGTCGTTCCCCTGGCGCATGCCCTGGGTCGGGTCGTGGCTCTCCCAGAAGACCTGCAGCATCTCCTCGAAACTCGTCTGGGCTGGATCGAAGACGACGAGGACGACCTCGTTGTGCCCCGTGCGGCCGGAGCACACTTCCTCGTAGGTCGGATTCCGGGTGAAGCCTCCCGCGTACCCGACAGCGGTCGTGTAGACGCCTGGT
Source organism: Gaiellales bacterium (assembly GCA_038209835.1). Classification (GTDB taxonomy): domain Bacteria; phylum Actinomycetota; class Thermoleophilia; order Gaiellales; family Gaiellaceae; genus JBBQXH01. The sequence goes on from JBBQXH010000044.1 coordinate 5,913, forward strand.
GCCTGCCAGAACTTCCGTTCGGCTCCCCAGAAACAGCCCATGCCGAACACGACCTGCTCGAAGCCGTCCGGGAAGGGCGGGGTCAGCGGATTGCCGTTGACGTCGTGGTGCGCCTGCACGGGCATCCGCTCTTCGCGGCCCGGGAGTGCCTCCTCGGGCTGCGGCATCTCGCGCTTCTTGCGTGTGAATAGCATGAGATTCAGTCTCCTCGGATAGGCGGGCGTTACGTGACGGGTGCGACGCGACGCGACGGCTGACCCGAGACGTCCGGACGCGTGTCGGCGAGTGCATCGACGATCAGCCCCTCCACCGTCGACTGCCACTCCTCCTCGTCGAGCGTCCGCAGCGGGATCCCATGGGGACCGAGCGACCAGTGCCTGAACCGGCGCTTGCCCAGCGCGTCGAACGCGCGGATCGAGCGCATGACCAGCGCGAAGTCCTCCTCGCCCACGAAGTCCTTGATCTCGCTGCTCGGCACCTCGGTGATCTCGCCGCTCGGCACCTCGGCCGGCTTGAACACGCCCTCGGCAACCCCCTGCCAGTACGCGTGCTGGAAGAGGCATCCCGACACCCCCCCGTCGCGCTTGACCCAGCAGCCGTAGGTCAGGCCTCTGCCGGAATCCTGGATCCCGCGAAGTGCGAGCTGCAAGAGGAGGCGGCCTTGATCATCCCTCGCGAGCGCCGTGAGCTCGCTGCGCGCAGTCCGTTCCTCACGTGTCACGGGGAAACCTCCTGGTCGACTCGAGTGAGGGTCATCCCAGGATACTCACAGTTCGCAGGCACACTTGAGCCATGGACGTGATCGCGACCCCGGCGGCGATCGACTTCGTCCGCGAACGCGGCGGGCGCCTCTACGTACGCCTCGCAAGCGGCCGCGCCTGAAGCTCGCCGTTCCTCGTGTCGTCGACGCGAGCGAGCAGATGGCGGGAATACCGCCGCGTCGCCGAGGGTGAGATCGAGGTCTACCTCTCGGTTGGCCTGCGGCCGCCCGAGGACCTTCACGTCACGATGCGACGCTTCCCGCGACGGGTTGCCGCGTACTGGAACGGCTGCTCCTACGTGGTCGGCTCCGGCCGCCCGCTCGCCCACTGACCGGGCGAGCGCGCGGCCACCGAACCGGTTAGCCCTCGATGAACTCGCCCGTAGCCTTCTCGAGCTCACCCTCCATCGCTGCGAGCTCCTCCTCCGTTCCCTCGCGAATCGGGCCCTTGAACCACTTCCGGGCCGACAGGAGGTACCAGATGGTGATCGCGACGAAGACAGCGCCCAGCGTGATCGGCGTGTAGTTGACGAGGTTCCAGCTGAAGCCGTCCTTCCAGGGGATGCCGCCTGGAACCGTCGGCATGAGGAAGATCACCGAGATCAGCACGATCCAGGCGACGCCCAGGATCCCGATCCACTTGTAGTGCCGCCCAAGACTCCAGGCGCCGTGCTCGAACTTGTCGCCCTGCCTGAGCCGCAGGATGATCGGCAGCCCGAACGCGATGTAAAGGCCGATTACGGCGACTGACGTCCCCACCTGGTAGCCGATGTAGGCGTTCCAGAGCGTCGGGATCATGAGCGCGAACGCGAGGACGCAAATCGCCGTCACTGCGAACACCGGGACGCGATTCTTGCGGGAGACCTTCCGCCAGAGACGCCAGCCGGGCACTGCACCGTCTCGAGAGAACGCGAACATCATCCGTGATGCCGACGTGACGGACGCAATCCCGCAGAAGAACTGGGCCACGCAGGCGATCACGAGCAGGAACTCCGCCCACGCCTTCCCCATCGACGTCTGCCAAATGTAGATGACTGCGTTGCCGACAGCGTCGAGCGTCCCTTGTGTATCCGGCACGGCGAACGTCACCGCCACGAGCAGGATGAAACCGAAGATCACAGACATGACGACGGCCATCACCATGCCCCAGGCGGCTGTGCGAGACGCTTGCCTGGTCTCCTCGCTCATATGAGCCGAAGCGTCATAGCCGGTAATCGTGTACTGAGCCATCAGGAGACCGACGCCGAAGACGAACCAGAAGACGATGCTCGAGAAATTGCTTCCGGAGAACCCCGAGTTGTTGATCGTCTCGGTGAACACGTAGCCAACCGACTGGTGGTTATCCGGCACCGCGATCAGCACGCCGACGATCACGAGCACGCCAACCATGTGCCACCACGCTGAGAAGCTGTTTACCAGCGCAAGGATGTTGACACCGACCAGGTTGATCACCAGGTGCAGGAAGACGATCACGGCGTAGACGACGAAGATGCCGTGCGCCGTGTTCGGCACCTGATCGGGGAACCAGAGGTTCAGGAGTGCCGTCCAGAAGATCGCCGCGCCGTAGTCGATCGCCGCGGTGACGGCGATCTGCCCGACGAGGTTGAACCAGCCGGTGAACCAGCCCCAGACCGGGCTGCCGAGCTTCGAGGCCCAGTAGTAGAGCGCCCCGGCCGTCGGGTAGGCAGAGGCGATCTCGCCCATCGACATCGAGATCAAGATGCAGAACAACCCGACGAGGAGCCAACCCCAGGTCACGGCGACGGGCCCGCCGTTGTTGAAGGCGATGTAGTACGAGGTGAGACACCCCGCGAGAATCGAGATGATCGTGAAGGAGATGGCGAAGTTCGAGAACCCGCCCATCTCGCGGTACAGCACCTGGGCATAGCCCATCTTGTGAAGGGTCCGTTCGTCCTCGGACAGTTTTGGCTCAGCCTGCGTACTCATCGCGCCCCCCTGATTGAACGACGATCGTGGAAGCCTACGACTCGGGGCGGTCGAATCCAAGGCGATTAAGATCCGCGCATGCTGTCTCTCGACGATTTGCGCGCCTCGGCCGCCGATGGGTCGATCGACACCGTCGTCGTCGCGTTCACCGACATGCAGGGACGCCTGCTCGGGAAGCGCCTGCACGCGGAGTTCTTCCTCGACGAGCACGTCATCGAGGGCGGAGTAGAGGGGTGCAATTACCTGCTCGCCCTCGACATGGAGATGGAGCCGGTTCCCGGCTACGAGATCGCGAACTGGGAACGCGGCTACGGCGACTTCGCGCTCGTCCCGGACCTCGCGACGCTCCGGCGGATCCCGTGGCTCGAAGCCACCGCGCTCGTCCTGTGCGACGTCGGCTGGCACGACGGCTCGCCCGTCGCTCCCTCGCCGCGCCAGATCCTGAAGCGACAGATCGAGCGGACTGCAGCCCTCGGTTACACGCCGATGCTCGCGTCCGAGCTCGAGTTCTATCTCTTCCGTGAGACCTACGCCGAGGCCCACGCGAAGGGCTACCTCGATCTCACGCCCTCGGTTCCCTACATCCTCGACTACCACATCCTCGCGTCCACCTACGACGAGCCGTTTATCCGGAAGATCCGCAAAGGCATGCACGCGGCCGGGATCCCGGTCGAGACGTCGAAGGGCGAGGCCTGGCCCGGCCAGCACGAGATCAACTTCCGCTACGCCGACGCGCTGACGTCAGCCGACAACCACACGATCTACAAGAACGGCGCGAAGGAGATCGCCTTCCAGAACGGCTGCGCGATCACGTTCATGGCGAAACCCGATCACACGTGGATCGGGAACTCGTGCCACGTCCACGCGAGCCTCTGGAAGGACGGCACGAACGCGTTCGCGGGTGAGTCTGCAGCGTTCGAGGGCTTTCTCGCGGGCCAGATCGCATGCTTCAAGGAGCTCGCCGTGTTTCTCGCACCAACGGTCAACTCCTACAAGCGCTATGCCGCGGGCAGCTGGGCGCCGACCACCCTCGCCTGGGGGCACGACAACCGGACGTGCGGCTTCCGCATCGTCGGCCACGGTGGCGCGCTTCGCACTGAGACCCGGATTCCCGGTGCTGACGCGAACCCGTACCTTGCCTTTGCCGCCCTGCTCGCGGCGGGGCTCTACGGCATCGAGAACGAGCTCCCGCTGCCGGCCCCGCTCGAGGGAAACGCTTACGAATCGGACGCCCAGCGGTTCCCACACTCGCTCTACGAGGCGGTCGACGCGCTCGAGAACGGGACGATGGCACGAACGGCGTTCGGGGATGACGTCGTCGATCACTATCTGAACTACGCTCGAACCGAGCAGCGGCTCTTCGATCAGGTCGTGACGAACTACGAGCGAGAGAGGATGTTCGAACGAGGATGAGCGAGCACATCGAGCCGTTCGGGAATCACCTGCCGGTACGTATCCGCGTCGGCGAAGGCGTCGTCGGAACGCTGGCCTCGATTCTCCGTGAGGAGAGCTCGACGAGCGCGTTCGTCGTCGTCGACGAGGTCGTGCAGTCGATTCCGCAGGTGGCCACCGCGCTCGACGCGATCGGCGACCACACGCGGTTCGTCAAGGGCGCCGGGGAGCCTACGGTCGATGACGTCGAGGCGGCCGCGGCCGCGCTGACGGCTGCCGGGGCAGACGCCGTCGTCGCGCTCGGCGGCGGCTCCGCAATGGACACAGCCAAGGCCGCACGGCTCGTTGCGAGCCAGGGCGAGCCGTACGTGCGCTTCGCCGGGGGCGGCGTCCCGTACGAGCCTCCCGCGCTCCCACTGGTGACGATCCCGACCACGTCCGGAACAGGCTCAGAGGTCTCCGGCGGCGCTGTCATCACCGACACGGCGACAGACACGAAGGCGGGGATCGCCAACCCCTACCTGCGCGCCCAGTACGCACTCGTCGACCCTGAGCTGACCTATGGCCTCCCAGCCGCGCCGACGATGTACGCCGGCGTCGACGCGCTGGCGCAGGCGATCGCGGCGATTGTCGTGACGGCCCGGACCCCGATCGGAAACGCGATCGCGCTGGAGGCAACGCGGCTCGCGGGACGCGCTCTACCGGCCGTCGTCGCCGACGGATCCGATCGTGACGCGCGCGGGCAGATGGCGTGTGCAAGCTTGATGGCGGGTCTCTCGATGAACATCTCGGACTGCGGATCAGAGCACTCGATCGCGCAGTCGATCGGCGGCCGATTCCATCTCCCGCACGGGCTGACGATCGGGCTCGTGCTCGCGGAGACGATGGATCACGACCGGCGCGCCGTGCCCGGCCTCTTCGAGCGCGTCGCGGATGCGCTCGGCGAGCCGGACGACGGCTCTGGTGACGGCTCGCGGGCCGTCACCGCCGTGCGGCGGATCCTCGCCGAGATCGAGTTCCCAACGCTCGCGTCGGTGGGAGTCGCCGAGGCGGATCTGGACGGGCTCGCCGACGCGGCGATGGAGGATTACTTCATCTCGGTCTCGCCCGAGCCCTGGACGAAGGCCGACGT
>JBBQXH010000045.1:0-11130 GCA_038209835.1 Gaiellales bacterium
CGTTCCAGATCGGTCCGACCGGCGGCGAATTGACGAGCCTGGGCCCGCAGAAGCTCGAGGTCGAGAACTTCACGAAGCTGATCGACGAGCAGCTCGGAAGTTGAGCGAGCGAGGCATCCGCCTCGCCGTTGGCGCGATCGCGCTCGTCGGTGCCGGCATCGCCGCGTATCTCACGTACGTGCACTACATCGGCGGCTCGGTCGCGTGCTCGACTGGCGGGTGCGAGAAGGTGCAGACCTCGTCGTACTCGAAGCTCGCCGGAGTGCCGGTCTCGCTGATCGGACTGGTCGGCTATTTGAGCATCCTGGCGTCGTCGTTCGTGCGGGGTGAGGTGGGAGCCGTCATCGGGGGTGCGCTGACGCTGATCGGTTTCCCTTTCGCAATGGCTCTGCTCTACGTTCAGATCGGGATCATCGAGGCGATTTGCCAGTGGTGCGTCGCCAGCGACGCAGTCATCACCGTGCTGCTCGTCCTCGCAGTACTCCGGCTAGTCGCCGCCAGGCGCGTTACCGCAGAATCGCCTGTGTGATGGGCACGTGGAACTCGACGCACCAGGCGATCACGTACTTGTAGCGATTCAGGTTCGTTCCCTTCGGGACCTTGAAGGTCTGGGCTCCGAACTTGTTCAGCTTGCCGAGGTCGCGGTGCGTCTTCGCCGATGGGCTCGTTGCGAGCCAGAGCCGAAGGCTCACGCCGTTGAATGCGGCGAAATTGCTCGAGAGCTTGAGGAGCCGGGCTCCGTTCTGGCCGGTGACGACCGTCACGGTGCCTCTCCCCTTCTCGTTGCCGACATTGCGGAACGTGCCCTTCGCGATAACCCCCGCGCTGGCGACGCTGGGGACGAGAACGGCAACCATGAGGCCGAGCATGATGGAGCGGAACAGGATTCGTCTCATGCCCGAAAGCGTGCCCGATCCCGAGCCGCGGTTTCTTACAAGTCCGTGAAAATCGAAACGAGGCACGTGACATGCATAATGAATCCTTATGGATACGCGACAGCTCAACGCCTTCTGCGCGGTTGTCGAGCGTAGGAGCTTCTCGCAGGCGGCCGAGCGCCTGGGTGTCACGCAGCCGGCCGTGAGCCTCCAAATCCGGGCGCTCGAGGAGCGTCTCGGCCGGAGGCTCCTCGACCGCTCCGGCCGTCGCGTCGAGCCGACCGAGGCCGGCCTGCGCCTCTACGAGGGAGCTCGCAGGCTGCTCCAGGCCGAGCAGCAGCTGCTCGACGACCTCGCAGAGGACGACGTCGAGATCAGGGGGCGCCTCGCGCTCGGGTCCTCCACAGGGCCGGGGGGCCGGCTCGTTCCTCGACTGCTGTGCGAGTTCGCGATGGCGCATCCGGCAGTTGAGATCGCGCTCGCGATCTCGGCCACGCAGACCGTGATCGATCGAGTGGCGGAACGGGATCTCGAGCTTGGCATCGTCGGCGCCGCGAGGCGGTCGCGCTCGCTTGCTTTCGAGCCGCTCGTCCGCGACGAGATCGTGCTTGCAGTCCCGTCCGGCCATCGCTTCGCCGGGCGAGCGGTCGACATCGACGAGCTCGCCGAGGAGACGCTGATCGACATGCAGGAGGGCGCCGGCGTTCGCCAGGTCGTCGAGGAGGAGCTGCGGCGCGCAGGTGCGCGCCTTCGCCCCGCCGCGCGGCTCGAGCTTGGTCTCCAGGAGTCCGTCAAGTCCGCGGTGGCAGCCGGCTACGGCGTGGGATTCATCTCGCGCACGGCGCTCGAAGACGAGCTCGAGACCGGCGCACTGGGGGCGGCAACCGTCGAGGGCATCGCGCCCGCGCGGCAGATCTACCTCGTCCGGGCCTCGGGCCGCGCCGCGACGCGGGCGTGCGAGGCGTTCGTCGAGTTCGCCAAGCAGCTAGCGGCGTGATCGCCGCTAGCTGGGCCTCGGACGTTCTCCGCTCGTTCTCTTGACGAGCGTCCAGAGCGGGCGGACGAGCGGATCCGTCAGCCGCGAGAGAAGCATCGCCAGCCATGTGATCGGTCGTTGGAGGAGAAGCACGACGACAGCAGCTGAGGCGAACCCGATGACCGCGCCGCCGAGCACGTCGCTCGGGTAGTGGACGCCGGCGAAGACCCGTGACAGCGCGATCGCAGTCGCGGCGACGAGAAACACGATTCCCGCTCGTCGGCTGAAGTAGAAGATGGCGAAGGCGATTGCGAACGCCGCAGTCGCGTGGTCGCTCGGGAAGGACGGGTCGGGGTTCGGAGGCGTGACGAGGATCGCTCCGGTCGGATCGGTCACGAACGGACGGGGCCGCTCCCAGAGGTGGCTGATGATCTGGCTGACGAGGAGGCCGATTCCCGCTGCGGCGACGGCCGAGATCGTCGCGAGCCTGAAGCGGAGCGGGCCGCCGGGCCGGTCACCGAGCCAGAGACCAAGGGCGGCGAGCCCGAAGACGATCGCGCTGAACGCTGCGAAGACCTCCACCGCATCCTCGGCGCCGTCGCGCCCCATGAGTCCGTTCAGCCCGTGGAAGATCGACCAGTCCACCCGTCTGAGTGTAACCATCGTGTGAACGACGTCTATAGGGCAGAATGCGCCTCACATGGCCGACGACTGGCGCCTCACGGTTGACTTCGACGACGAGCACGACGGTGTGCAGCTCGTCGAGCGCCTCGGCGCGCGGGAGTTTGCCCGCGAGGAGAAGGAGCGTCTCGGCGACCGGGTGATCGTAAGCCGCGACTCGGCCAAGGTGTTCTTCTACGCCGATGCCGAGACGGGCGCGCGTGAGGTCGAGCAGCTCGTTCGCACGGACATCGAGGCGGAGATGCGGCACGCGATCGTCACCCTCGAGCGTTGGCACCCGGTCGAGGAGGTCTGGAAAGACGCCGGCGAGCCGGTCCCGACCTCGGGCGATGCACTCGAGGCGGAGCATGCCGCGCGCCGCGACCGAGACTCCGAGGAGGCAGCGGAGACGGGCTACGCCGAGTGGGAGGTTCGCGTCGAGTTCTCGTCACGCGAGGACACCGACCGCGAGGCCGAGAGGCTCGAAGGCGAGGGGATTCCCGTCGTCCGACGGTCGCACTACCTGCTGCTCGGAGCCGTGGACGAGGAAGCGGCGGAGGATCTCTCCAATCGCCTGCAGGCGACGCTTCCCGCCGGCGCCACGGTGCACGTCCAGCCGGGCGGCGAGATGGTCTGGGAAGTCACTCCGAGCAACCCGTTCGCGATCCTCGGCGGTCTCGGCGGCTGACCAGCCGTTCACCGCGACTGGCTGATGATCGGCCGGATCGGCTAGACTGACCCTGTGAGACGGATGCTCCATACGAGCAGCGCTCGCGCTTTCTTCTAGGCGCTGAGCCGCTTTCAGGCCGGGCTGCTGCCCAGGCCACGCCGTCCGTCCACACCGCAAGCCCGCGTTGCCGCGCCCGCTGCGACGCAGAGATCGAGGAACACCATGCAGGCAGAGACAACAGGAACACTTGCGCCCGTCCTCCGGCGGTCGCCCCTCCTCCGGCCCCTGGCGAACCGGGACTTCGCGCTGCTCTTCGGCGGGATGACCGTCTCGCTCGTCGGCGACGGGATCTACTCGGTCGCAATCGCCTGGCAGGTGTACCAGCTCTCGAACGCGCCCACCGCTCTGTCGGTGGTGGGGATTGCGTGGTCGGTGCCGATCGTGCTGTTCGTGCTGCTCGGCGGGATCCTCTCCGATCGGCTCGACCGCAAGAAGATCATGCTTGCGGCGCACGTCGTCCGCGGCGTGGCCGTCACCGTGATGGGTGCTCTCTCGATTCTCGGCGTGCTCGAGCTGTGGCACGTGATCGTGATCGTGGCCGTTTACGCCATGGGCGAGGCATTCTTCGGCCCGGCTTTCGGAGCGATCGTGCCGGACATCGTGCCGGCGAGCCAGCTCGTCCAGGCGAACTCGCTGAACCAGGTGATCGAGCCGATCGGGCTTCGGCTCGTAGGCCCCGCGATCGGCGGGTTCGTCATTGCCGCCGTTGGGGTGGGCAACGCGTTCCTGCTCGACGCAGCGACGTTCGCGATCGCAACCGGAACCCTGCTCCTCATGACGGCGACGGCGATCCCCGACGCGGGCGCGAGCGCCGACCGCTCGGCGAGGCGTGAGCTCGGCGAGGCATACCGGTTCGTCCGCTCGCAGCCCTGGCTCTGGGGAACGCTTCTCTCGGCAGCGTTCGGGCTGCTCGCATTCGTCGGACCGGTCGAGGTGCTCGTCCCGTACATCGTCAAGAACGAGTTGGGCGGGGGTGCCGCCGCACTCGGGTTCGTGTTCGCGGCGGGTGGTTGCGGCGCGATTCTCGCTGCCGTTGTGATGGGGCACCGCCGGGGTCTGCCGAAGAAGCACATCGTGTTCCTCTACGTGACCTGGACGCTCGGGACGCTGCTCATCGCCGGCTTCGGCATCGCCAACGCCCTGTGGCAGCTGATGGTCGTCAGCTTCGTGATGCAGGCACTCTTCACGGCCGGCCTGATCGTCTGGTCGACGCTCATGCACAAGCTCGTACCGGCCGAGTTGCTCGGTCGAGTCTCGAGCTTCGACTGGCTCGTCTCGGTCAGCCTCATTCCGATCTCGTTCGCGTTGACCGGGCCCGTTGCGAGCGCGATCGGCGCCGGCCCGACGCTGGTCGCGGCCGGTATCGCAGCGGCGGCCGGCACGGTGGTCTTCCTCTTCGTTCCGGGTATGCGCAACACGGAGCGGGAGGGCGCGATTGAGAATAAGGAGAGCTAATCTCCGGTATTAGGCCAAGCTGGTAGTCTTCCCGGCTGTGGGCAAACGGCTCTCGTTTGATGTGCTCGTGATCGGAAGCGGGGCCTCCGGCCTCGCCGCGGCCGTTACCGCCGGGAACGCCGGCGCCCGGGTCGGACTTGCGACCAAGGGCTCGATTCAATCGTGCAACTCAGCCAAGGCGCAGGGCGGGATCCAGGCTTCCTTCGGCGAGGACGACTCACCGGCACTCCATGCCGAGGACGTCTGGAAGAGCTCGCACGAGACGGCTGACAGGGGCCTCGTCAATGTGCTGACGACGGAAGCGCCCTCGGCGATCCACTGGCTGGAGGAGCTCGGCGTCGAGTTCACCCGCGAGAACGGCGGCTATCGCCTCGCGCGCTGCGGCGGCGCGAGTCGCAAGCGGCTGCTCCAGGTCGGCGACCGGACCGGCCATGCGATCACGACAGCGCTTCGGGAGACCTTCGAGGCCGCGGACGGAACGGCGCTCGCAAACATGCCGCTCGTCTCGCTCGAGCAGGCAGAGAACGGTTGGGTCGCGATGTGCATGACGAAGGACGGGGACGAGGTTGCGATCGACGCGGGGGCGGTCGTCCTCGCCGCCGGAGGGCGCTGCTACCGGGAGGCGGAGGAGCGCGGCGAGTTCTCGACGAACCATCCGGGCGCGACGGGAGAGGTCACGCGGATCGCGCTCGACGCCGGAGCCCAGGCGCGCGATCTCGACGCGCTCCAGTACCACCCGAACGGCGGCGCGTGGCCGGCGACGATGCAGGGTTACTCGATCCCCGAGACGACGCGGGCCTACGGGGCGGTGCTGCTGAATGCCGAGCGCGAGGAGTTCACCGATTCCCTCGGCCCGCGGGACGCCGTCTCTGCCGCGATCGTGAAGGAGGTCGAGGACGGGCGGGGACTCGAGACGCCTGACGGGCGCCCAGCGGTCTTGCTCGATACGACGAGGATCGCGGAGGAAGACGCAGAGATCTCGCTTCCGTACATGCTGCGCCGTTACCGGGCCGCCGGAATCGACCCGCTCGCCGAGCCGATCTTCACCTACCCCGTCTTGCACTACCAGAATGGCGGCCTCGTCATCGACGAGGCCGCGGAGACCACGGTCGAGGGGCTGTTCGCGTGCGGCGAGATCGCCGGCGGCACCCACGGGAGGAATCGCATGATGGGCAATTCGCTGCTCGAGTGCTGCGTTTTCGGTCGCCGCGCCGGTCTTGCTGCCGCCGAGAAAACGAGGTCGTGAATGGCCGTAGCGACGGACTTGCAGCAGGTGGTCGCCGACGCTGCCGCCCACCTCTACGTGTGGGCACTGAAGGACATCCCGCAGGATCTCCGCGACGCGCTGGTCGCTGCGCGCGATCGCGAGACGTCCGTTCCGGGCCGGCGTGTGCTCGACACGATCGTCCGGAACGTCGAGGTGGCCGACACAGAGAAGAACCTCGTCTGCCAGGACACGGGGATCGCCGTCTACTACTGCAAGGTTGGCGAGGGCTTTCCGCTCCATCCGGCGCGGATCTACCAGGCGCTGTACGACGGGACGGAGCGGGCGACGATCGAGCATCCGCTGCGCTCGAACACCGTTCACACGCTGACCCGCGAGAACACCGGCCAGAACGTCGGCTACCGCGTGCCGATCGTCCACTGGGACTTCGTTCCGGACTGGGACGGACTCGACGTCAAGTGCGTGCCGAAGGGCTCGGGCTCAGAGAACATGAGCTTCCTGAAGATGTGTGTCCCGGCGGACGGTGTCGTCGGGATCAAGAAGTTCGTGCTCGAGTCGATCGTCGGCGCCGGCGGCAAGCCTTGCCCGCCCGGGATCGTCGGCGTCGGCATCGGGGGCTCCGCCGACTACGCGATGCACCTGGCAAAGGAGGCAATCGCCCGCCCGATCGGCACGCGCAACCCGGATCCCGAGGTCGCGAAGCTCGAGGACGAACTCTACGGCCTCCTGAACGAGACCGGGATCGGGCCGATGGGTCTCGGCGGCGACGTCACGGTGCTCCAGTGCCACATCGAGCACGCGGACACGCACATGACGCTGAACCCCGTCGCCGTGAACTACCAGTGCTGGGCGGCCCGCCGAGCGTCCGCGCACATCGCTGCCGACGGGTCGGTCGACTACGACCGGGAGGCGTGATGCGGGGTCAGGTCTTGCATTCGAACACTTCCGTCGCTGGCCGAACGACCTGTTGGAATGCAAGACCTGACCCCTGGGGTGGGTTCCGTGACTGAGGTCAGGCTCACGTTCCCGACGACCGAGGAGGCGATCCGCGAGCTTCGCGCCGGCGACTCGGTCACTGTCGACGGCCACATCATCGGGATCCGTGACCGCACGCAGGTGCGGATCTTCGACCAGGGGCAGCGGCCGGAGATGGATCTCGCGGGCGCGCTCCTTCTCCACACGGCGCCGAACGTCCGCAAGGTCGGCGACCACTACGAGAAGCTCTGTATCGGGACCACGACGAGCGCTCGGATGGTGCGCTTCACGGAGCCGCTCGGCCGCGACTACGGCGTCCGGGCGATCTGCGGCAAAGGCGGACTACCCGACGAGGCGATCGAGCCGATGCGCCGCCTCGGGATGGTCTACTTCGCGATCGTCGGCGGCGCCGCGGCCCTCGAGACAACGCAGATCGAGGAGATCGAGGACGTCGAGTGGGAGGACCTCATGCCCGAATGCCTGTGGCGGTTCCGCGTCAAGGACTTCGGCCCGCTGACCGTCGGGATCGACTCGCACGGAACCTCGCTCTACCACGACGTCCAGGAAGCGGCGAAGAAGCGACTGGAGGAGCTCTATGCCCGTCTCTAACGACACCACGAACGGATTCCTGGATGTGCCGGCGCGGTCGCCGAAGCCACGTGTCCAGGGGCTGACTCACGTCATGGACAAGGGGTTGAACCTCCGCGACATCGAAGGGCTCTTCGACACCGCCGGCCAGTACGTCGACATCGTCAAGCTCGGTTGGGGCACCTCGTACGTCACGAACAACCTGGAGAAGAAGATCTCGCTCTACCGCTCGTTCGACACGCCTGTCGTGTGCGGCGGAACGCTGTTCGAGGCGGTCGTCGCCCGCGACAAGCTCGACGAATACCGAACCTGGCTCGTTCAGAATCGCTTCTCGCACGTCGAGGTGTCCGACGGCACGATCGAGCTGCCGCGGGAGCGCAAGCTCGAGCTGATTGCCGAGCTCGCGAAGGACTTCGTGGTGCTCTCCGAGGTCGGCTCGAAGGACTCGGAGACCGTCTTCGCGCCCTACCAATGGGTCGACTGGATGCGGGAGGAGCTGGCCGCGGGCGCCTGGAAGGTGATCACCGAAGGCCGCGAGGGGGGCACGGCCGGGATCTACCGCCGGGACGGCGAGATGCGGACCGGGCTGATCGACGAGATCGTCCATTCGATTGAGCTCGGCGACATCATCTTCGAGGCCCCGACCAAGGCCTCGCAGGCCTGGTTCGTGAAGACATTCGGCGGCGAGGTGAACCTGGGTAACATCCCACCCGACGAGGTGATCCCGCTCGAGACGCTTCGGCTCGGGCTGCGAGCAGACACCTTGAAGGAGGTGCTGCTCCGTGAGCCTGCGGCTGTCGCTGACTGACGCGGAGATCGAGCAGCTTCCCGCGGAGGAGGTCATCCGCTGGTCGTGCGCCGAGTTCGGTGAGCGGCTCTGCGTCACCTGCTCGTGGCAGAAGCAGTCGTCGGTGCTCGTCCACATGGTCTCCGAGCTCGGGTTGGAGGTCGACTTCGTCGAGCTCGACACGCATCTCTTCTTCCGCGAGAGCTACGAGACCCGCGAGCGGCTGGTCGCCCGCTACGGTCTCACCCTGATCCGCCCCGAGATCATCACGATCGCCGAGCAGCACGCCCAGGAGGGGCCCAACCTCTGGGAGCAGGATCCCGACCGCTGCTGTCACATCCGCAAGGTCGAGCCGCTGATCGAGGCGCTCGATCCGTACGATGCCTGGGTCTCGGGGATCCGGCGCGAGCAGTCGCCGTCGCGCGCGGAGACCCGGAAGGTCGAGCGCTCCGAGCGGTACGGCGTCTGGAAGGTTCAGCCGCTGGCCGACTGGAGCGAGAAGGACGTCTGGCGTTACATCGTTCGCAACGACATCCCGTACAACCCGTTGCACGACGCGGGCTACCGTTCGATCGGTTGCATCCCGTGCACCCGGCCGACGAGGCCCGACGAGGAGGAGCGCGCCGGCCGTTGGGCCGGCTCCGACAAGCTCGAATGTGGAATTCATCTCGAAAGGAACGCATGACCGACAAAGGATCGAAGGAGGGGGCTCACGGGGGAACCATGGGTTCCCCCGTGATAAATCTCCATCCGTCCGACGCCCCCGAGTCCGAGAAGGTTGCCGGCGGTGGCTTCACCCTGTGGTTCACCGGGCTCTCGGGTGCCGGCAAGACGACGATCGCCCACCTGGTTGGGCCCGAGCTCGAGGAGCGCGGAAAGGTCGTCGAGTACCTCGACGGCGACGTCGTCAGGACGCATCTCTCGAAGGGCCTCGGCTTCTCGAAGGAAGATCGCGACACGAACATCGAGCGCATCGGCTGGGTCGCCTCGCGCCTGACAAGGCACGGGGGCGCCGTCATCGTCGCGGCGATCTCGCCCTATCACGAGACACGCGTCAAGGCGCGTGAGCTGATCGGGGAGTTCGGCCCGTTCGTCGAGGTCTTCATCGAGGCGTCGGTCGACGAGTGCGCGCGCCGTGACGTGAAGGGCCTCTACGCGAAGGCCTTCGCCGGCGAGATCAAGGGCTTCACGGGCGTCGATGATCCGTACGAGATACCCGAGGACGCCGAGATCGTCGTTCACACCGAGGAGTACGAGCCGGAGGAAAGCGCCGCGATCATCCTCGCTCACCTCGAGAAGCTCGGTCTCATCGAGAGTCGCGTGACCGCGTGAAAGAGCAGTTGATCAAGCCGCACGGTGGCACGCTCGTCGACCGAACGGGCTCGCGGCCCGAGGATCTCGACTCGCTCGAGGTCGTCACGCTCACGTCGCGGGAGCTGTCTGACCTCGACATGCTCGCCGCGGGCGCGCTCTCGCCGCTCACCGGCTTCATGAGGCAGGTGGACTACGAGAGTGTCGTCGACGACATGCGCCTCGAGAGCGGCCTGCGCTGGGCGCTGCCCGTCTGCCTGGCGGTTCCCGGCGCCCCGAACGGCGACCGGGTCGCCCTCGCAGACGAGACCGGGCGAAAGCTCGCCGTCCTCGAGGTCGAGGGTGTCTATGCCTACGACAAGGAGCGTGAGGCCGCGCAGTGCTTCCGCACCACGGACGGGGAGCATCCCGGGGTTGCTCGTCTGTACGGCCAGGCCGACAACTACCTCGCGGGCACGGTGACGGTGTTCGAGCGAGCCGAGACGCAGTTTCCCGATCTCGCGCTCGACCCGGTCGACACCAGGCGCGTCTTCACCGAGCGAGGGTGGCGGCGCGTCGTCGGCTTCCAGACCCGAAACCCGATCCACCGCGCGCACGAGTACCTCACGAAGGTGGCCCTCGAGACGGTCGACGGCCTGCTCGTCCACCCGCTGATCGGCGAGACGAAATCGGACGATATCCCGGCCGACGTGCGCGTTGCCTGCTACCGGGTTCTGCTCGACGGCTACTACCCTGCCGACCGGACTCTGCTCTCAGCGTTCCCGGCGGCCATGCGCTACGCGGGGCCACGGGAGGCGATCTGGCACGCGATCTGCCGGAAGAACTACGGCTGCTCGCATTTCATCGTCGGCCGCGACCACGCGGGAGTGGGGTCGTACTACGGCACCTACGACGCCCAGCTCATCTTCGACGAGCTCGAGCCGCACGAGCTCGATATCGAGCCGATGTTCTTCGAGCACACCTTCTACCACCGCCCGACCGGCTCGATGGCCAGCACCAAGACCGCTCCGTCGCCGCCCGAGCCACAGGACGTGCTCTCCGGGACGAAGGTGCGCGAGATGCTCGAGGCCGGCGAGATACCGCCGCCGGAGTTCACGCGTCCCGAGGTGGCGGAGATCCTGATCGAGGCGTACCGCTCCGCATAGATGGCGGACGAGGTCTCTCGCGAGCTCGGTCGTCTCCTCCGAACGGCCCAGGCAGACAGGCTTCCGGGGATCGCAGCCGCGCTCGCCCGGGACGGCGAGATCCTCTGGGAGGATGCTGTGGGTCTCGCCGATGCCGAGTCGGGCGAGTCGACGACACCCGACCACCAGTACCGCATCGGCTCGATCACGAAGACCTTCACGGCCGTCGCGATCATGCAGCTCCGTGACGCCGGCGCTCTCGTGCTCGACGATCACGTGTCTGCGCACGTTCCCGAGGCGGCGAGTGCCGAACCGACGATTCGCCGCCTGCTCTCGCATCTCTCGGGGATCCAGCGCGAACCGCCCGGTGCCGTGTGGGAGACGCTCGAGTTCCCGACCGCCGCGGAGCTGGTCGCCAGGCTCG
>JBBQXH010000046.1:0-11070 GCA_038209835.1 Gaiellales bacterium
GGGCGATCTACGCGGAAAGGCTCGCCGTCGAGGGAAGCATCGACGCGGCCGAGAGCGACGAGGTCGTCCAGGAGGTGGAGCGTCTCCTCAAGGAGGCCCACGAGCGGCTGAAGTCCTCGTTTGGAAACGGGAACGGCCGCGTCGACGAGCGGCCCGCGCAAAGGCATCAGGGCTCACCCGAGACGGCGGTCGAGGCCGATCGCATCAGGGTTCTGAACGAGGAGTTGCTCACGGTCCCCGAAGCGTTCACGGTGCATCCGAAGCTTCTGCGCCAGCTCGAGAGACGGCGCGACACACTCGGTGCCGAGGGTGGGATCGATTGGGGCCAGGCCGAGGCGCTTGCCTTCGCCAGCCTCGTCACGGAGGGCATTCCCGTCCGGTTGACGGGTCAGGATTCCGAGCGCGGCACCTTCGCCCACCGTCACCTCGTTCTCCACGATGCCGGGACAAACGAGCAGTGGACGCCGATAAGGCATCTGACCGGCGCGACCGCATCCTTCGAGGTCGAGAACTCGCCGCTGTCGGAGTTCGCGTGCGTCGGATTCGAGTACGGCTACTCGGTTGGCACCCCGGAAGGGCTCGTGCTCTGGGAGGCGCAGTTCGGCGACTTCGTGAACGGCGCGCAGGTGATCATCGACCAGTTCATCGTCTCGGGATATGCCAAGTGGGAGCAGACATCACGGCTGACGCTGCTCCTCCCCCACGGCTACGAGGGTAACGGCCCCGAGCATTCGAGCGCGCGCGTCGAGCGGTTCTTGCAGCTCGCGGCGCAGGGGAACATCAGGATCGCCAACTGCTCGACCCCGGCCCAGTACTTCCATTTGCTTCGCCTGCAGGCGCTGGGCTCGACGCCGAGACCGCTCGTCATCTTCACGCCGAAGAGCCTGCTGAGATTGAAGCAGGCCACCTCGGGGATCGACGAATTGACGTCGGGCTCGTTCCGCCCCGTCTTCGACGATCCGACGGTGACCGACGAGGAGCGTCTCGCGGTCGAGCGCTTGCTTCTGTGCTCGGGGAAGGTCTACTACGACATCGTCGGCCACCAGGCGTTCGGAGATGTCGGCGGGGTCGCGGTCGCGCGGCTCGACCAGCTCTATCCGTTTCCCGTGCCTGCCTACACGACGCTCGTCCGCTCCTACCCGAATCTCACCGAGGTCGTCTGGGTGCAGGAGGAACCGCAGAACATGGGCCCGTTTCGATCGATTCGCCACAGGCTCGAGGAGTCGCTGCCGGCGGGCGTGACGCTCTCGTACGCCGGCCGTCCCTGGCGTGCCTCGACGAGTGAGGCCTATCCAACAGCTCACGCGGTCGAACAGGACAGGTTCGTCCGAAAAGCCCTGAGGCTTGATGTGAATTGACCGCACGCCCATTTCACATCAAACCTCTCGGTCTGGCGTCATGACGCGGTCTGCTACATTCGATGGCGAGTACTGGCAAGCGCGGTGTTCGGCGCGCCTCGGCGCCTTCCTCACCCGTTCGAGTGTTGGGAAGGGAGGTGTTGGATTCGATGGCAACCGGAACCGTGAAGTGGTTCAACGAGACAAAGGGCTACGGCTTCATCGCCCCGGATGACGGTGAGAAGGACGTGTTCGTTCATTTCAGCGGCATTGCGGGAACGGGCTTCAAGAAGCTGACCGAGGGCGAGAAGGTCAGGTTCGAGGTTCGCGAGGGGACGAAGGGCCTAGAGGCATCGGACGTCGAGCCGATAACGGAATAAGGCGCGATCCGCTTGGTTCGAAGGGCGCCGCTGGGTGCCCTTCGACGTGTCCGGGAAGGGGAACGGCGCATCGTTCGTTGAACCTAGTGAGCACTAGTATCGAACACATTGAACGGAGGGATCACTATTACGCGGTTTGAACAGATTCTCGAGCTCGACGACCCGACGCGCGACGGCGCCGAACAGGCGCTCGCGATCGACGTGCGCGAGCTTGATCTCGAGCCGGCGGAGGGCGACACCGAGGCGCCGTTCGAGGCCATCAACCTGCGGCCGGACGTCGCGGCGACCGACTCGCTGCAGCAGTTCCTCACCGAGGTGGGGCGCTATCCGCTCTTGACCGCCACCGAGGAGGTCGAGCTCGCGAAGCGTGTCGAGCGCGGCGATGAGCGCGCCAAGGAGCGGATGATCACGTCGAATCTTCGGCTTGTCGTCTCGATCGCAAAGCGCTATCGCGGTCACGGTGTGCCGTTCCTGGATCTCATCCAGGACGGCGTCATCGGCCTGAACCGCGCGGTCGAGAAGTTCGACTGGCGGAAGGGCTACAAGTTCTCGACCTACGCGACCTGGTGGATCCGCCAGGCCGTCCAGCGGTCTGTCGCGAATCAGTCCAAGACGATTCGCGTACCTGTGCACGTCCACGAGCGCCGGCAGAAGCTCGGCCGCGCCCGCGCGAAGATCGAGCTCGAGTCCGGCCGTGACGCGACTCGGGCCGAGCTGGCCGATGCGACAGGGCTTTCGTTGCAGCACGTCGACGAGGCGCTCGAGGCAGCCGAGGCTGCCGTCTCGCTCAACCAGCCGGTTGGGTCAGACGGCGGGAACGAGCTCGGCGATCTCTTCGCGGACTCCGAGGCTATCGACCCGCTCGAGGACATCGGGGACGTTCTTCAGCGAGACGAAGTCCGTGTCGCATTCGAGTGTCTCGATGAGCGGTCGCGTCGCGTTCTGGAGCTGCGGTTCGGGCTGGCCGGAGAAGAGCGGTCGCTCGAGGCGATCGGCCGCGAGCTGGGCATCAGCCGCGAACGAGTGCGGCAACTCGAACAGGACGCCCTGGCGCTGCTTCACCGCGAGCTTGCTCCGGTGGTGGCGGCCGACGGCGATCTCGCCAGGTCAGCCTGAGAATCAAGAGTGCTTCCGGTCGGAAATCCGGTCATGATCCTGACGGCGAAAAGCAAGCCGGTCAAGGACCGAGGACGCCGGTCGGCTGGTTTGCAGCCGTCAGGGCACGAGCGTATTTCCGGCTGGAGGCACTAAGAACCGTCGGTGGGGGATCGAAAGTCCCCGCCGGCGACTACTTGTACCGGTAGACGATGCGACCGCGGTTGAGGTCGTATGGTGAGAGCTCGATCTTCACCCTGTCGCCCGGAAAGATCTTGATGCGAAACCGGCGCATCCTCCCGGCTGTGTAGCCGAGCGTCTCGTGCCCGTTGTCGAGCGCGATCCTGAACATGCTGTTGCGCAAGGCCTCGATGACCTCGCCTTCCATCTCGATCTTCTCTTCCTTTGTGGCGATACGAATCACCTCCTCATGCAGGTTCGCCGTGAATCACTGTAGCCGATGGGGCTTCGCGGACACGGGATTTCGTGCAGACTCGCACGATTGGTGCCGAGCCGTCGATTCAGCCTTAATTCGGGCTTAACCCCCGTTCATCTGGCTTTCAAGTCTTCGTGCTTTGCTGCATGGAGATGCACGAGAGAAACTCACACGATCGCCTCGACACCCATCGCCTCGTTGCGATGGGCGGCCCGGTCATGGTCGGCGGCGCCTCGCCGGAGGAACGCTGCGCAGTTGAACGCCTGCTGGCTCGACGGTCATCGCCGCTCGGCTCCGCGAGGCGGACGTGCACCAGTCTCGCACGGGCGACCGCTGTCGACGAGGCGCTCGCCCTCGTCTCCGGCGACGGCTTCATCTCTGCAGAAGACGTGTTCGCGGTTCACGGCACAGCGGTCGTCTCGCTCCCAGGGGGTGGTGTCGTCTCCGTTTCGGATACGGCTCTCGTCACCAGACGCTGGAGCGATCCGATTCGCCCGGGCGGCCAACCGCCGTGGTTGCTCGTGACCGTAGCGGCAGAGAGCGCGAGCGCAGCGGCGGTAAGTGCCGCGGTGGCGCTTCTCTGCGGTGAGCAGGGTCCTGCCTGGCTCGATCTAAACGGGCTCGCGGGAAGCTTCCTGAACGCCGACGGCGTGATCCTCGAGAACTCTTGCTGGGGTCGTGAGGTCGAGCGACCTGACGGCGCCTGCGTCTCCATCTGACTCTGACGCCGAACTCAGAGTTCAATCGTCGTCCCGACGGCGCACTGCACGAACGCCTCGGGGAAGCTCGCGGCGAGCAGGTGAACCGCCTTCCAGCCCGTGCAATGGGCCGGCACTAGCAAGGCGGGCGAGAACTCTGCAAGCGCTGTCACGGTCGGCTCGATGATGGGCTCGAACATCGGTCCGCTCAGGTGGAACCCGCCGATGATGGCGGCGATCCGCTGCTCCCCGGTCAGGTTTCTGGCGTACCGGATGATGTTGACGATGCCCGAGTGCCCGCATCCGCTGACGATGACGAGGCCGGTATCCCGGAGCCGCACGATCATCGCCTGATCGTCGAGGATGAGCGGATCCGGCTGCCACGCCCCGTCGCGGAGCGCCTCATGGCCGCGGAAGCCAACCTCGAAGTCGGTAGTCCGATCGACCTCACCGGTGACCAACACCGAGCTGTCGAGCAAGAAGGAGGGTTGGCGCTCTTCGATGATGTCGAAGCCGACGTCCTCGAGCGCCGATTTGCTGGCGGCGGGGAGCTCGACCGGTGTCATTCCCGGGATGTTGAGGCGCCGCTGGTTCCAGAACTCCGGGTGGATCGTGACCGGCAGATTCGCTCGTCCGATCGCCTTCGCCACGCCCTCCATTCCGGTGACGTGGTCCCAGTGCCCATGGCTGAGGACGATCGTCTCGATCTCGCCGGCCGGGAGATCGAGCCGGCGCATGTTCTCTGCCACCCCGCGGGGAGAGACTCCCGCGTCGAAGAGGAGAGTCGACTCGCGGCCGTTCTTGACTACGCGGAAGAGTGCCGAGAACCCGGGCTCTGCGATGAGGGCATCGGGGCTCTCACCCTGAGTGAGGACGCGGGCGGCGACCTTGGGCGCGTCGGGGACGAGCGTCTTCGCCCAGGTCGTTCGCGTGACCGGCGGCACGTCCACGAGCAGCGGGTCCGTCACGTTGTCCATGAGGATGGTGACCCGAAGGCCGTCCACGGGCTCGAGCGCGATTGGCTCCATCCGCGGACGATAATCGATCGAGGCCCTAGGGACTTTCCGTAGGTACCGCTCTACTCTGTCGGAAGGTCGTCCTGATCAGGTGGCAACTCGAGTCTCGATGACTGGACTGCGACCTCGAGCGCGGCCACGGCGGATCGGCACTCATCGATGTCCGTCGTGTCGAGTTGCGCCCGCGCGAGGCGCTGTCGCGCTGCGTCGAGTGCCGTCCTGTCCACCAGCGTCGCTTCGAGGTCGTTCTGCGCTTCTGCAAGGCGCGTGACCGCCCACGCTCGAACCTCCTCGAGGCGCTCCGCCGCAGCGTCCATGTCTTCCCGCCGCTGCTGATCGAACTTGCCGGCATTCAGCGCGGCGACGTTCACGAGGTGAGCGAAATCCCGCGCGCGCGGATCGCTCTTCGGGAAGTCGTGCAGGCTCTGACCCCGGCGCCCCTGGAGTGCCAGGCGGCTCCGACGCGGTCGCGCCGGCGGTTCGGTTGCGGGTAGCGCCTCGCCTCCGACGCCCTTCAGCGCCGCGGATTCCGCGGGAAGAATCACCGCGTGGACGGAGGCCAGCGAGACCTCCCAATCAGGGCTCTTCAGCGAGTCGTCGAAGAGCGAGAAGGGTCCGTAGCTCGCGATCTCCCGAGGTCGTGCCACGGTACGCAGGTACTCGTCTGCCCGGCCGACCTCGCCGGAGGCCTCCTTCTCGGCGCCGGCAACCGCTCGTTCCGCTCGCCGGCACGCCCATCGATGCGCCGTCGCTGCTCGGCGAAGCTCGATTCGCGCCCGCACGATCCGGAGGCGGTGGCTCGTCTTCGCCTTCAGCAGCTCGCGCCGGGCTCGCCGGAGGCGGATCTCCTCATCGGAGCGCGAGAAGACTCTTGGCAATCGCTCGCGAAGGCCTCCGAGCTGAGAGACGAGCCGCCGCGCGACCGTACCGCAGCGCTCGAGCTGTTCGCGTGCTCTCTCCTGAATCTGATCGCGGCTGGGGGCAGGCATACGTCCTCGCCTGGGCTTTCATGATCGGCCGCGGAATTCCTACCTCCGGGTCGCATCGATCCCCGGACCGTTCATGGCTTCGCTCGCCGCTGCCGATGAAGGCGGAGTACAAGTCTCAGTCCTTGGAGGGTTCCGTTGCGTCGTCTCGTCTGGCTCGCTCTTCTCAGTGTCATTGCGGCTGCTGCCTAGGAGTGCCTCCCTGCAAGTAGTCCGAGGCTCGTGGACCCAAGGGAAGAGGGCTTCAGTCAAGGCATGACGCCGTGTAGCGTTGCTCTGTGCTTGTAACAGACAGGCTTGCGCGACCGCCCCGGCTGAACGGGCGCCCGTTGTGGTGACGCCGGAGGAGATCGGAACCATCGAGGTCTTCGCGCCTCTCGGGCCGGGCGCACGCGAGCGGCTTGCTCGGGCGGCCGCGGACATCGTCCTCATGTCGGGCGACTACGCAGCGCACGAGGGCGACGAGCGGGCGCTGTTCGCGATCCTCGAGGGTCGCATCGAGGCGGTCAAGCTTTCCGACGGAATCGAGCGCGTCGTCGGCGAGCGACAGCCGGGCGACATCTTCGGTGAGGTTCCGATCACGCTCGGGACGCTGTTCCCGGTCGGATTCCGGGCCGCCGAGAGATCGCGGATCATGCGAGTTGAGCCTCACGACTACCACGCGGTTGCAGCCGTCGAGCCGGACGTCGGGAAAGAGGTCGGCAGGCTGGCGGGCCATCGGATCGGCGGGTCGCGGGGGCTTCAGGGGATCGCGGCGGAACCGCCGCCGCCTCGCGCAATCGTCGTGGGCGATCGTTGGGATGCGGCATGCGCGGAACTGCGACGTTTTCTCGACCGCAACCAGATCACGTTCCGGTGGCTCATTCCGGATACGCCGGACGCGGCCGAGCAGTGGGGTGGTCCGTTGCCGGCGGAGGCAGATTGCCCGGTTATTCGGGTCATCGACGGCAAGACCGTGGTGCGTCCGCAGCTCCGTCGGGTCGCCGAGCTGCTGGGCCTCAGCACCGAGGCGGCCGCGGCGGAGTACGACACGGTGATCGTGGGAGCCGGGCCGGCCGGGCTGGCTGCGGGCGTGTACGGATCGTCGGAGGGACTGCGGTCGATCGTCGTCGAGCGTGAGGCGCCCGGCGGCCAGGCCGGTACGTCGTCCCGGATCGAGAACTACCTTGGTTTCCCATCAGGCGTGTCCGGCGACGAGCTGGCGAGCCGTGCGCTACAGCAGGCGCGGAGACTCGGGGCGGAGATCCTCGTGACCAGGGCGATTACGCGAATCGATGCCGCAACCCGTCAGGTGCATCTCGACGGCGGTGACGTCCTGCGGGCGCGGACGATCATCCTTGCGTGCGGCGTTGCCTGGCGACACCTGTCGATCGACGGGTTCGACCGACTCGCCGGCAAAGGCATCTCTTACGGCGCGGCGCGCAGCGAGGCGGCGAGCACGCACGGCCTCGATATCCACATCGTCGGCGCAGGCAACTCAGCCGGGCAAGCGGCCATGTTCTTCTCGAACCATGCACGGAGCGTGACCGTCCTCTGCCGCGGTGAAAGTCTCGAGAAGAGTATGTCGCGCTATCTCGTCGAGCAGCTCGCGGCGCGGTCGAACGTCCAGGTGATGCCCCGGACGGAGGTGGTGGCCGCTCACGGCGACACCTCGCTCGAGGCGATTGACGCGCGCGACGCCAGGACCGGGGAGACGACTCAGCTCGAATCGGGCGGGCTGTTCATTTTCATCGGCGCGGATGCCGAGACCGCATGGCTGCCGCCCGAGATCGCCCTGAACTCCCGCGGGTACGTGCTCACCGGCCCGGACGTTCAGACCGCCGGGCGATGGCAGCTCGAGCGCGACCCGTACCTCCTCGAGACGAGCGTGCTGGGGATCTTCGCATGCGGCGACGTGCGGTACGGCCCGGTAAAGCGCGTCGCCGCCGCAGTCGGTGAGGGCAGCATGGCCATCGCGTTCGTCCACCAGTACCTCAAGGACGCCGAAGCGGTGCCTGACTAACAGCCGCCTTCTCGTCTACGAAGTTCAGTGCTGACTGCTTCGGCGGTTTTGATGGCCTACAGAAGAGGTAGCTCACAGCGGCCGTCAACGCAGTCCGCGAGGTAGAGGGCCGTGCCTGGGTCGCCCGTCCAGAGCGTGTAGCGGCCGCGCCCGAATTGCGAGCGAGCTCGCTCCACTTGGACGAGAGCGTGCATCGCGAATGCGCGCGCTCGCGCGAGCCACTGCTCGTCGCCAGTGCGCTCAAACAGCGCCAGGAACGCGTAACCATTGCCCGCTGTGCCGTGGCAGAGATTCGCCCCCTTGCGCAGCGGCCCGGCCCGCCAGGTCAGTTCGCCGCCCGCGATCGCAAGCTCCTCGTCAAGGACGTGCGCAAGCGTGGCTACGATCCCCGGCGCGCCATGGCACAACTGGGTGCGGATCTGGCCGTCGGCGCCTGCGCCGAGTCTGGCCCCGGCGATTGGCGGCCAGTTGGCGAGGCCGTCGTCCTGGACCGCGTAACGACGTAGCGAGTCCGTGACGGAGCCGGCGTCGCCGAGTGCAAGCACACAACCCGCGAACCCGTGCACCGGGCCGAGATAGCGCGTGCTGTGGCCGGCAAGCTGCTGCGTCCAGAGCCCGTCGGCGTCGCGCTGGTCGCGCAGCCACTCGAGGCTCATGCTGACATCAAGGGCGAGCTCTCGGCCCGCGAGAATCGTGCCCGGGCTGCCCCACATCAACTCGCAACGGTCGTCACGCTCGTTCGCCGCAATCAGCTCGGCCAGCCGGGCGAGATTGCCCTGCGAGGGCGCAAGGCGCTGTAGTACGAGCCGAACGCCGGCTTCGCCCATCCAGACGCTGCGCTCTGCGTCCTCGTCAGGAAAATCTGACTCGGCCCCGAGCGAACACTCCAGGTAAGAGACATAGTCGCGCCGCAGATCGACGAAGCCCCGCTGCGCAAGTCGACGAAGCGCGTCTACGACCCCCGCACCCCCGAGGTAGATCGTCCGAAACCGCGTGAGCGAGTCGTCATCCTGCGGATGCGCCTGCCAGCCGTCATCGAATGCAGCCTCCGCATCGGCGACGATCGCCCTGATCGCAGCGCTTACCCGCTCAGCGTTCCACGACACATCCGTCAGCGCCTCGTGCGCCTCGGGCTGAAACAGCATCGACCGAGTCTAGTCGGGTCTGCCGCTGGTTCCACTCGGCTCGCAGGGCACGCCTTCCAGGGGAACCCCATCTCGTTCATCACCGGAGACGGAAGCGTCGCGGCGTGTTTCCGCCTAGACTCGACGCCCTCCGCGTTTCGCCTGGTGTCCCGCGGGTCGGCGGATCAGGGTGCATCTGCGTCTCGCTGACTATCGTTCTTCGAGTTCGTGTCTGAGGGCGACTCGTTACGCCACGCGATCGGAGCGCTCGAGGGCGGCGGCCAGGTCGTCGACGTCCTTCCTGAGGCGTTCGACCACGACGTGCGCTTGCTCACGGGACTCGGTGGATTCCCCGGTGAGGACGCCTGTTCGGCTGTGAGCGACCGACTCCATCGCTCGGCAGATCCACGCGCTGACCGTCATGCCGTCGGCTTCCGCGAGCTTCCGAACGACGTCGATCGTCGCCGCGGGAAAGCGGACCGGCACGTGCTCGGTGAGAGCGCGGTCGGGGCGACGCCGCGGCCGGCCGGTGCGGGCTCTCGACGGGCAGGATCCTCGTAATGCTCAAAGGCCTCGCGGTCCGGATCGCTCATCGGCGCGAGTCCTCCTCGTAGCGCGCGATCAGGGAGCGGCACCGCTCGTGGATCCCGATCGGCCGGCACTTGCGCAGGTCGCCGCTTCGCGGTGGCGCGAGCGGCACGAGAACGATCGTTCCCGGAACGCGGGCCACCATCAGCCAGTCCGCAGGGCCTTCCTCGGCCGGGTAGAAGAGCGGATCGCCGAAGGTCCAGGCGTCGAGCGCGTCCCCTGAAGTGAACGGGGCGTGCTGTCGAGTGAGAGCACACTCGGGCAGGAGACGAGGTCGTCGCCTGCTCTTTATTGGTGGGTGCCTTTCCCGATCGCGACCAGCTGCTCAACCACGACGTCGAGTGGCTGCGTTGCATCCACTTCGTGCGTGCAGATTGCGCGTAGCAGAGGTTCAACCTCGGCCAGGTGGCGCAGGATGAGGTCGCGATCTTCGCCGCTCTTTCCGTAGTCGTTTGTCGTCCTCGTCGTAATGCGGCGAAGGAGCACTTCGGCAGGAGCACTGAGCAGGACCACGGCATCGAATCGAGGGTAGAACCGCCCCTGGTTCGACACCGTGCCGGAGACGTAGAGCGTCGATCCCTCCTCACGCGCTAGAAGCGCGGCGATCCGGTCCTCGCGCCAGACGTACCCACCGTCGGCATCCGACCACTCACTCCAGGCGCCCTCGTCCGTTTCGACGACACTGAAGCCGCGCTTCTCAAGTTCCGCCAGCGCGGCCGACTTGCCTGTACCCGACATTCCCGTCAAAAGGATCTTCCGCACGGCGAGGAGACTAACCGGAGGCACGTCAAGGATCTGTGAGACGCGCATTGTCTTCGCGACCCAGGTCTCGTGCGCTGTTGTCCGCTCGGGTCCGCTGGAGTAAGGCCTGTGTCGGCGTTCACCCTAAGGCTCATGGAGGAAATCGACAAGGCCGTAGACGACCACGGCGGCTGGCCGGGCGCCTTTGTTTGCGTTACCGAGCCGGGAGTCAAGTCCCAGGAAGTGGTGTAGCTCGTCGGTCCATATGGGCTGTTCAGGAGGGGTGAGTTCGAGCACCTCCTCGTTGTCTGTTTGGTTGCGGCGGGACTGTCTCTTGTGCGAGGTTCCACAGCGAGTGGGACGACCTCCGGGCGAGTCGAGAGGTCAGACCATCGCGTCAGTAGACGGAGCGCCATTCTTGCGTCAACCTGGACAACACTTATGCGTCGCAAGCCCGTTTCCTGAGCGTCTTCCGATTCATGCCCCCGGCCGGAATCGAACCAGCGCACGCGGTTTAGGAAACCGACGAGAAACGGCATGGATAAAGGGGTTGCGCCACCTGCGCGCCTATCCGTGCGCCCACTAACGGAACGGAGGAACGATGACTGACGACAACACCATGAGCGAGCAGGACGCGGTCGGAGTCGTCGCGGTCAACGCGTCGGTT
>JBBQXH010000047.1:0-11012 GCA_038209835.1 Gaiellales bacterium
GCCCTGGACTCGGCGTCACGCCGGACCTCGACGCGCTCGAGGCGTACCTCGAGGTGCCGTTCGACCCACCGGCCTGGACGGCCGAACGCCGCGATTGGCTGCTCCCGGTCCCGATCGAGATCGCCGCCGACGGGACGATCGCTCCACCAGACGGCCCTGGACTCGGCGTCACGCCGGACCTCGACGCGCTCGAGGCGTACCGGGTCGGCTGACCTTGCGATGAGTTCCGAGAACGGCCAGATCGAAGTCAAGGCCGCCGTCTTGCACGGGGCACGCGAGCCGCTCCGCGTCGAGACGGTGCTGCTCGACCCACCTCGAGCGGGCGAAGTGCTCGTCAGGATCGCCGCGACCGGTGTCTGCCATTCTGACCTCCACCTCGCCGAGGGCCATCTCGGAGAGGGCCGCTGGCCGACCGTGCTCGGGCACGAGGGCGCAGGCGTCGTCGAGGCGGTCGGAAAGGGTGTGGCCGAGATCGCCCCGGGCAACCGCGTCGCGCTCTGCTTCATGCCCTCCTGCGGCGAGTGCCGTCGATGCCGTGAGGGTCGGCGCAACCTGTGCGAGCGCGGCTCGAGCGCGTCGTTTGGCGGAACGATGCTCGACGGAAGCTACCGACTCCACCTCGCCGACGGCAGGCCGCTGAAGCATTTCCTCGGCATCGCCTGCTTCGCCGATCGCTGCGTCGTGCCGGTCGCGTCGGTCGTCCCGCTTCCCGACCGGCTTCCGCTCTGGCAGGCGTCGCTGATCGGCTGCGGTGTCGTCACCGGCTTCGGTGCGGTGCGCAACGCGGCCCAGGTGGCCGCAGGGGACAGCGTCTGCGTCGTCGGCTGCGGCGGCGTCGGGCTCCAGGTGATCGCCGCCTCGCGGATCGCGGGTGCAGATCCTATCGTCGCCGTCGACCTGCTTCCCGAGAAGCTCGAGCTTGCGCTCGCGCGTGGCGCGACGGATGCCGTGAACGCGTCGCTCGGGAATGCGGCACGGACGGTGAGATCGCTCACCGACGGGGGTGCCGACCACGCCTTCGAGGTTGTCGGGCGGCCCGAGACGATCCGCCTCGCGTGGGAGACGCTCCGACCCGGCGCCACCGCGGTCGTCGTCGGCCTCGCGCCCGTCGGGGTCGAAGCCTCCGTCCCCGCCCTCGACTTCCTCTCCGAGAAGTCGCTACGGGGCTCGTTCTACGGGTCGGGGAACCCCGCCGTCGAGATCCGGGAGCTGGCCGCGCTGGCCGCCGGCGGCCACCTCGACGTCGGCGAGGTCGTCTCACACCTCACCGACCTCGACGGGATCGAGGACGCATTCGGTCGGCTTCGGCGCCGCGAAGGCGCCCGCACCGTCGCGATCCTCGATCCGGGGCTGGCGGGCATCTCGCCGTGAGCCTCTCGCCGACCGAGCGGCGCCTGACCGAGGAGATCGAACGGCGTCGTGCGGATCTCGTCGAGCTGGCCGCCGACCTGATCGCGTTCGACACCACGGCGCGCGACCCCGGCGACACGGCCCGCGACGAAGCAGCGCTGCAGCGATACGTCGCGGAGCGCCTGGAGGCCGTCGGCGCCAAGGCTGACGTCTGGGAGCCTGAGCCACAGGACGTCGCGGGCAGCCGGCTCGTGCCCGCCGGGCTCGACTTCGTCGGGCGGCCGCAGCTCGCCGCGCGCCTCCCGGGATCCGGCAACGGTCGGAGCCTCCTTTTCAACGGCCATGTCGACGTCGTCTCAGGCGATCCTCGCGACCGCTGGACGAGTGACCCGAATCAGCCCGAGGTCAGAGACGGGCGCCTCTACGGCCGTGGGGCGTGCGACATGAAGGGCGGCGTCGCCTCGATGGTCTTCGCGGCCGAGATGCTCGGATCGCTCGACGTCGGCCTGAGCGGCGATCTCGTTGTCTGCACCGTGACGGACGAGGAATCGACGGGTGCCGGAGGCCTCGCGGCCGTCGCACACGGCGTCCGCGCCGACGCCGGGATCGTGACGGAGCCGTCCGGGTTCGACATCTGGGTCGCGTGCCGCGGAAGCTTGATGCCGACGATCACGGTGCCGGGCCGTCCCGGCCATGCGGGCGTCGGTCAGCCCGGCTGGCGCGAAGGTGGTGCGGTGAACGCGATCGACAAAGCGGCCCTGGTGCTCGAGGCACTCCGCCGGTTTCAGCGCGACTGGCGGCACCGACCGGGCCACGATCACCCGTACCTCTCGCCCGGTGATGTCGTCGCGACGGTGATCGAGGGCGGCGAGTGGATGGTCAGCTATCCCTCTTCCTGCCGGATCGTCTACCACGTCGCGTACCTTCCCGGGCACGCCGACGCGGAGGGTTGGGGTGGTGACATACGCGACGAGATCACCGAGGTCGTCGAGCGAGTCGCCCGAGCCGACCCCTGGCTAGCCGAACACCCGCCGACGATCGAGTGGGCGCCCGAGGTTCCCTCGGCCGAGGTGCCCGTAGCGCATCCGATCGTCCA
The DNA here is from genome assembly GCA_038209835.1 of Gaiellales bacterium. Taxonomy (GTDB): domain Bacteria; phylum Actinomycetota; class Thermoleophilia; order Gaiellales; family Gaiellaceae; genus JBBQXH01. The sequence goes on from JBBQXH010000047.1 coordinate 2,447, forward strand.
GACGATGCTCGCGGCGGGGGCTGCCATCGGTCTGCCCGGAGCCGTCTCGGGACTCGACTCGTGGCACGACGGGGCAACGTTCACCCGCTTCGGTGGGACGCCGTGCATCTGCTTTGGCCCGGGCGACATCGCGCTCGCGCACACGATCGACGAGAGCGTCCCGGTCGACGACCTGGTCGGCTGCGCGCAGGCGCTCGCCGTCGCGGCCCTCCGCTTCTGCGGTTCAGAGAATCTATCCTCCGTCCCGTGACCGAATCGGAGATCGTCGTTTTCGTCGAGATCCCGGCCGGATCGCGCAACAAATACGAGTTCGATCCATCGCTCGGCGGCATCGTGCTCGACCGGCGGCTCTTCACGTCGATGAGCTATCCCGCCGACTACGGGTACATCGAGGGGACGCTCGGCGCGGACGGCGACCCGCTCGATGCGCTCGTTCTGGTCGGGGATCCAACGTTTCCCGGCTGCCGGATCCGGGTCCGCCCGATCGGCGTCTTCTACATGACCGACGAGAAGGGCGCCGACGAGAAGATCCTGTGCACCTCGCTGCGAGACCCCGCATGGAGCCGAGTGCACGACATCCACGATCTCCAGCCTGAGTTCCGCGACGAGATCGAGCACTTCTTCCAGGTCTACAAGGATCTCGAGAAGAAGAAGACGGCGACCCGCGGCTTCGGCAACCGCGCCGAGGCGACGACGACGATCGCCGCCGCGCGCGAGCGGCTGGCCGACAGCCTCCACGACGGCTGAGCCCCGGCTCTACGTGCTTCCCGCTGTCGACGTCCACCAGCACCTCTGGCCCGAGGCGTTCATGGCCGCGCTCTCGCGCAGGACGGTACCGCCATGTCTCGACGGATCCGTGCTGCGGCTCCCCGGAGAGCTCGACTCGGTAGCCGATTTCGGAGCGCATGAGCTCGTCACACGTCTTCGACTGCTCGACCGGGACGACATCGATATCGCCGTGATCTCGGTTCCGCCGGCGCACGTGATGGATCCGGAAGGGGAGCTCGCGACCGTCTATCACGACGCCGTTCTCGAGCTCATCGACGCGGCAGGCGGCCGCCTACGGGCGCTCAGCGCCGGTGTGTGTCTGGACGGGTTCGCTGGAGCGTCTGTCTCGGCTTTCGCACTCATCGCCGGTCTCGACCCGCTGCTCACCGACCTTCGCGAGGCCGGCCAGGTGCTCTTCATCCATCCGGGCCCGCCCGACGAGCTGCGGGCGGGACGACCGACCTGGTGGAGCGCGGTCGTCGACTACACCGCTCAGATGCAGGCCTCGTACGCCACCTGGCTCGCGCGCGACGCGGTGCGCTTTCCGTCGGTGCCGGTCATCTTCTCCATCCTCGCCGGAGGCGCACCCATCCAGATCGAGCGTATGCGCTCCCGCGGCGTGGACGACCGATCGGTCATCCATCCGAACGTCTTCTTCGATACCTCCTCATACGGCCGGCGCGCACTCGAGCTCTGCCTGTCGACCTTCGGCGTCAACCAGCTCGTCTACGGGAGCGACGTTCCCGTGATCGATTCCCGACCGACCCTCGAGGCCGTTCGGGGCTTCGGCGACGCGGTCGAGCGCATCGTTCTGCGGGAAACGCCCGGACGGCTGCTCGACGGATTACGATAGGTCTGTGGACGACGTCACCGCCTGGATCGCCGCACGGATTCCCGCCAACGAGGACCTCCCGCAGTCACGACTCGCCGAGCTGGCAGTCGAGCTCGGGCGGACACGGGACCTGTGGCGACACCTCGTCAGACACGACGCGGAGGAGCGCGTCTACGCCGAGCTCTACCGGGACGTCCATCTCGACGTCTGGCTCGTGTGCTGGGACGATGCGCAGGACACCGGCCTCCACGACCACGATTCCTCGTGCGGCGCCGTCTACGTCGCGGACGGCCTCGTGGCGGAGGACCGTCTGCTTCTCGAGGGCGGATCGATCCATCAGGTGAGCCATACGCATCCCGCCGGTGAGGTGTTCGATTTCCCAGCGACGCGGATCCACTGCGTTCGTCACGGAGGCGGGGGGCCAGCCGTCTCGCTCCACTTCTACTCGCCGGCGCTCTGGCGAATGGGTTTCTATGCCCATGACGATGGCGGAAATCTCCAGCGCTCATCGGTGACCTACGCCGACGAGATGTGGTCCCGGCCGAGTGGTCTGGCCGACCTCACGGCTTGACAGATTCGCCGACGCCGCTCGAGGCGGCTCCCGATGCGCTGGAGGCAGGTCGCCGCCTCTTTCTGAAGCGGGAGGACATCCATGAGCTGGGTGCGTTCAAGTGGCGCGGCGCGTCGCCTGTGGTCGAGGGCTACCGCGAATCGGGCGCCACGACGATCGTGACGGCGTCGACCGGGAATCACGGCGCCGCGACCGCCTGGGCGGCGTCACGGCTCGGCGTTCGGGCGGTTGTGTTTGTCCCGATCGGTGCCGCGCGCTCGAAGCTCGGCCTGATTGAGCGCTTCGGTGCCGATGTCCGGCTGGTCGGAGGCGACTTCGACGCGGCGAAGGCCGCTGCTTCGGCCTTCGCCGCGTCGGAAGAGATCCCGCTCTTCGAGGACGGGGCCGACCGGCGACAGTACGAGGGGTATCGCACGATCGCCTCGGAGCTTCTGGATCAGCTCGCGGAGCCACCCGCGGCCGTCGTCGTTCCACTCGGCAACGGCGCCCTTCTCGGCGGCATCGGGCTCGAGCTCTGCGAGCGTTCCCCTTCCACGGAACGAATCGGCGTGCAGTCGCTGGAAGCGCCGGTGATGGTCGAGTCCTGGCGAGCCGGGCAGATCGTCGAGTCCAATCGCGCGGCGACGTTTGCCGACGGCCTAGCCGTCCGCGTGGCGATCCCGCTTGCGGTCGAGGTCCTCGGTGAGGTCGTCTCGCAGATGATCCTCGTCTCGGAACGGGAGATCGCCGCCGCGGTCGGCGCCTACGCGAAGGTCGGGATCCGTGCGGAGGGTGCCGCCGGCGCCGCCCTCGCTGCGCTCGACCGGCTCGTCGACCTCGACGGCCCGATCGTCCTCATCGTCACCGGCAGGAACATCGACGACGACATCTGGCAGCGCGCCTGCACCGACCCGGGCTCGTTCGCCGGCTGACAATCCGGGCTCGCCGACTTCAGGCGTGACTCATTCAGGTTCGCGAGGCGATCAATGTGTGACGAAAGACCGGACGATTGTCCACAGCGGCGGGATGGCCACGGCGTCGAATTCGGAAGTTGCCAGCAACCGCCACGGCCGCTTCGACCCCGCGAAGGCGAAAGTGTGACAAGAGTGTGCCGAAACGCGCCAATTCCGCGCCGAAAGTGGAACGAACGACGCGCGTACTTCGAGGGGTCTGGCCCCTAATGGGGGCCCGTTCGGACCGCCGCCTCTCGAGTGCGAAAATCAGGCGACCGTCCAGATATCGCCCGAGTGGAGCAGCGCAGCGAGGTCCCCCTCGCCGAGCTTCGTCTTCGCCTCGGCGAGTTGCTCGTCTATCGCGGCGCCGTACACAGGGCGCGAGACCGATCTGAACACCCCGATCGGCGTCGGCCCCGTCGGTCGCTCGGAGAGATGCACGAGGGCGAAGGCGAGGCTCGGATCGTCACGCTGCGCATCGTGAACGAGCAAGGCATCCTCGCCGACTGCAGCGACGTCGACGATCTCGAGCCCTCCGTCTCGACGCTGGGCAACGCCACGCTCCCCGTCAGGCCCGAAGCGAACCGGCTCTCCGTGCACGAGCCTGATCTGGTTGAGCGATCTCGTCGCCTTGTCCGTGAGTGCGTCGAACGCCCCGTCGTTGAAGACAGGACAGTTCTGATAGATCTCGACGAGAGCAGTCCCCTCGTGCCGGGCCGCCTGCCGCAGGATGTCCGTGGAGTGCGCCTTGTCGACGTCGAGCGTCCGCGCGACGAACGTCGCCTCGGCTCCGAGCGCGAGGGCGAGGGGGTTGAACGGGTGGTCGAGAGCGCCGAACGGCGTCGACTTGGTGATCTTGCCGAGCTCGCTGGTCGGCGAGTACTGGCCCTTGGTCAGGCCGTAGATCTGATTGTTGAAGAGAAGGATCTTGAGCGGCACGTTCCTGCGGAGGGCATGGATGAGGTGGTTGCCGCCGATCGAGAGGCTGTCGCCGTCGCCGGTGATCACCCAGACGCACAGATCGGGGCGCGCGACAGCGAGACCGGTTGCCAGAGGCACGCCCCTGCCGTGGATGCCGTGCATGCCGTACGTGTTCATGTAGTAGGCGAACCGGCCCGCACAGCCGATACCGGCGACGAAGACCATGCGTTCCGGCGGGATGCCAAGCTCCGGCATGAAGCTCTGCACGGCGCTCAGGATCGCGTAGTCGCCGCATCCCGGGCACCAGCGTGGATCCTGGTCGGTCGCCCATGCCTTCTTGTCTGAGGTCGCGATCGCCATGGAACGCTAGTGCTCCGTTCCAGAGGTTCGGTGATGATCCTGGCGAGCGAAAAGCAAGCCGGGCGAGGACGCAGGGAGCGCCCATATGCCTGTCATATGGGCACGACCGAGGACGAAGAACGGCGCAGCTTTGCAGCCGCCAGGGCGCGCCGCACTTCTGGAACGGTGCACTAGATCCTTCTCTCGATCTCGCGCTCGATCTCGCCTGCTTGGAACGGTTGACCCTGCACCTTCGTGAGCGCTTCTGCGGGCGCCAGGTACTCCGCCCGGATCATCCGGACGAGCTGGCCGGTGTTCAGCTCGGGTACGAGGATCTTCGGGTACGACGCAAGCACCTCGGCGATATTCGCCGGCAGCGGATTCAGGTGGAGAACCTGCGCCGTCGCGACGCTTCCGCCTCGCGCCCGGACACGTCGGGCCGCCGCCCGGATCGGCCCGTACGTCGAGCCCCAGCCCAGAACGAGGAGCTCCGCCCCGTCGGGATCGTCGACGTCGAGCGGAGGGATGTCTGCGGCGATGCCTTGAATCTTTCCGGCACGCATGCGGGTCATGAGCTCGTGATTCGCAGGGTCATAGGAGATGTTCCCGGTTCCGTCCTCCTTCTCGAGACCGCCGATCCGGTGCTCGAGGCCCGGAGTTCCGGGCACGGCCCACGGCCGCGCCAGCTTCCCGTCGCGGCCGTACGGCATGAACTCGTCCTGCCCGCTCGCGGCCTCGGCGAACCCGGGGGCGATCTCGGGTAGGTCGGCGACGTCCGGGATCAGCCACGGCTCAGATGAGTTCGCGAGGAACGTGTCTGAGAGCAGGATGACCGGCGTGCGATAGGTCACCGCGATCCGGCACGCCTCGATCGCGGCCTCGAAGCACTGCGCAGGCGTGTAGGGAGCGACAATCGGGAGCGGCGACTCTCCATGGCGGCCGTACATGGCCATCAGGAGATCCGCGGCCTCGTTCTTCGTCGGCATCCCGGTCGAAGGGCCGGCGCGCTGAACGTCGACGATCACCATCGGGAGTTCGAGCATCACGGCCAGACCGATCGTCTCCGCCTTCAGATCCATGCCCGGGCCGCTCGTTCCGGTGACGCCGAGATGACCACCGAAGGCGGCTCCGAGCGCGAGATTCGCAGCGGCGATCTCGTCCTCGGCTTGGACTGTCCGAACGCCGAAGTTCTTGCGGCGTGACAGCTCGTGCAGGAGCTCCGACGCCGGCGTGATCGGGTAGCTGGCGTAGAAGAGCGGCAGACCGCTCCGCACGCTCGCGGCGATCAAGCCCCATGCGAGCGCGCCCGCTCCGGAGACGTTGCGATAGATCCCGGGCGCTGCCGGCGCAGGCTTGACCTCGTACTGCACCGCGAACACCTCGGTCGTCTCGCCGAAGTTCCACCCGGCCCGGAACGCCGCCATGTTCGCGTCCCGAATCTCCGGACGAGACGAGAACTTCGCGTCGATCCACTCCTCGGTGACCTCGGTCGGCCGCCCATACATCCACGAGACCAGGCCGAGCGCGAAGAAGTTCTTGGCCCGCTGCGCCTCGCGGTTCGTCACGCCCCCGATACCTTCGGTCGCCCTGAGCGTCAGCGACTCCATCGGTACACGAAAGACCTGATAACCGGAGAGGCTCTCGTCCTCGAGCGGGTTTGCGGCGTAGCCGGCCTTCTCGAGGTTGCGATCCGTGAACTCGTCCTCGTTTGCGATCACCGTGCCGCCCTTCTCGAGGAGCGGCAGGTTCGTCTTCAGCGCGGCCGGGTTCATCGCCACGAGAACGCTCGGGGCATCGCCCGGCGTGAGGATGTCACGCGATGCGAACTGAATCTGGAACGCGGAGACACCGTGCAGCGTCCCGCGCGGGGCTCGAATCTCGGCGGGGAAATCGGGAAGGGTCGCGAGATCGTTCCCGAGCACAGCCGTCGCGCTCGTGAAGCGATCGCCCGTCAGCTGCATCCCGTCGCCCGAATCGCCGGCAAACCGGACGACGACTCGGTCACGCTCCTCGACTGGTTTGGCCAATGGTTCCGCGCTTTCCGGAGGCCAGAAAGACACTTAGACCCTACAGGAACGAGAAGGTTCTACGCCGAAGTGGTCTCGTCCGGTGGAGGTGCCGGAGCCGCATCGTCGTCGCCGTTGTCGCCCGACTCCTCGAGCTGCTCTTTCAGGGACCTGATGCGCCTTCCTCTCGACTCGAGGTGAGGGTGCGTGAGCTCCCCCTTGTCCCACAGCTCGTAGGCCGTCTGCCCGAGGTCGTCGTAGGCCTGCCCCAGCTCGCGCTTCACCTGGAGATCCTTGGCCTCGTCCTTCGCCCTGGACGCTGCCTCGCCGGCGAGATCCTTCGCCTGGACAGCCGCCTGCCCAGCCAACTCCTTCGCCTGCTCCGCACCGGCCTTGAGCTTGTCCATGAAGCCGCTCATCGGACTCCCTTTCTTCGCTCGGCGGGGACGAGCCCCGTTGGCGTGACGCTTTCATCTTATGCCAGACGTTCCGTGCGCCCGCCCCTCGAACCCTGTTGTCAGTGTCCCGTTCGTGTCGCGCCTCCGATCGACGCCCGGTAGAGCCCGTCTGAGGAGTCGATGAGACCGTCGAGCTCGAGCCGAACCAGTGCCGCCGCGACGCGCTCTGCCGGAAGCCCGGTCCGGACGGAGATCTCGTCGGCCGCGGCTGGCGCGTCTCGTAGAGACCCAAGCACCGTCGCACCCTCTCCGTCCGGAGGCGGGGGCTTCGGACTTGCCGCCTCGACCCCGAGGGTCGTGAGAACGTCGTCTGGACACAGCAGCGGGATTGCGCCGAGGTTGAGCAGAGCGTTCGAGCCCGCAGACAGGCTGCTCGTGATCTCGCCCGGAACGGCGAAGACCTCACGGCCCTCGTCGAGAGCGAAGTCGGCTGTGATCAACGCCCCGGAACGCTCGCGTGCCTCGACGACGACGACCGCCAGGCACAGTCCCGCCACGATGCGATTTCGCGCTGGGAATCGCCATGGCGCAGGCTCGATCCCCGGTTCGTACTCGGAGACGACGAGGCCGTCGGCCGCGATACGACGGGCGAGATCGGCATGTGAGCGCGGGTAATCGCGATCGATCCCACACCCGAGCACCGCAACGGTGGGGCCACCCACGTCGAGAGCTCCCCGATGAGCTTCCCCGTCGACCCCGCGCGCGAGGCCGCTGACGACGACCAGCCCGGCGCCGGCGAGCTCGCGACCGAGTGAGCGGGCGACCTGGGCGCCGTAGCCGCTGCACGATCGGGCTCCGACCACCGCTACGCACGGCCGGGCGAGGAGCTCCGGCCGGCTCCCGCGCACGTAGAGCCGAGCGGGAGGATCGTAGATCGCCCCGAGCAGCGCCGGGAAGTTCCTGTCACGACGACGGATGACACTGAATCCGGATCCGGTCACGATGAGCCCAACTCGTTCGGAGTGCGATACGAGAGCGCCTCCGCGATGTGCTCGGCGCCGAGACCCTCGGCCCCCGCCAGCGCAGCGACGGTCTGCGCAACCCGGAGCACCCGCGCGCGACCGCGTCCCGACAGCGGAATGCGGTCGACCGCCCGATCGAGCAACTCGCAGGCGGCGGCGCTCGGAGATGCCGGGCCGTCGGCGAGTCGGTCACGCGCGTCGGCGACCCGTCCCGCGACCGCCTTGCTGGGCTCGCCGATCGCGCCTCCGAGTTCTCTCGAGCGCGGCCTGGGAACAACGAGGACGAGATCGAATCGGTCGAGGAGTGCTCGCGAGAGTTTCGCCTGGTAGCTCGCGATGCGCTGTGGTGTGCATGAGCATTCGGCGCCGGAGTCGCCGCGGGCACCGCAGGGACAGAGGTTCATCGTCGCAACGAGGACGAACCGAGCCGGAAACACCGCCCGGCCGGCGACCCGGGCGACACTGATGATCCCGTCTTCGAGCGGCTGCCGCAGCGCCTCGAGGACCGGCCTCGCAAACTCCGCAAACTCGTCGAGGAGCAAGACACCTCGGTGCGCGAGGCTCGCTTCGCCGGGACGCGGACCGGCACCCCCGCCGACAATTGCGGCAGCGGACGCGCTGTGATGCGGCGCCCGAAACGGCGGGTACTGGACCAGAGGCCGACCGGGAGGCAGGACACCGGCGACGGAGTGGATACGCGTCACCTCGAGCGCCTCGTCGAGCGAGAGGCGTGGCAGGAGACCCGGCAGGCGCCGGGCGAGCATCGTCTTTCCCGTT
>JBBQXH010000048.1:0-11005 GCA_038209835.1 Gaiellales bacterium
CCTCTCCGACACAGGTGGTCGGCAAGGGCTTCTACGTCAACGTGCACGAGCTGTCGACGCCCGACGGCGTCGGAGGCGGCATCACCTGCGGCAACATCGCGCGGGTGAAGCTGAGCTGAACGACGTTCTACGTCAAACCGCTGCGCTCGCGTGTTCCTCGGGTGTCGCTGCGGGCGCGGGGCCGGAGGGCACAGTGTGGTAACACGGGCCCGGAAGGCTCCGCGCCCGCAGCGGCGCCAGGCGTCGGCGGAGCCGGGCTTTAGCCCGGCGGAAGCCGACGCCGGCGAGGGACGCGCGCGAGGTGAAGCGCCAACTTGCCGAGGCCGTAGCCGGCGACGACGTCCAGTACGTAGTGGTTCGCCGTTGCGAGCACTACCCACGCCACGAGCGGCGGATAGGCGGGGGCGAGCAGGCGGACAGCGGGGCTCTGCGAGGTCTCCCTGATTCCCGCAGCCGTGACGACGGCGATCGTGACATGAATGCTCGGCATTGCCGCCAGGGGGTGGTAGAGCTTCGAGATCATCCCGGAATCGAGATCCACGCCGCTCACCTCGGCGATCGTGTCGACGAGGTGGTCGAGTTTGCGCGGCGGCGCTGTAGGGAAGAGAAGGAAGGCCGGCTGGGCACCGAGCATGCCGAGCAGCGCAGCACGGCGGTACACGTGGAAGAGAGGATCCCGCCTGACGTAGAGGCGCATCAGCCATACGACCGTGAGACCCACGTTGAGCGTTCCGTACGCGACGTTCAGGACGGCGACGAGCCTGCGCCGCGAGAGCACCATCTCCTGCAGCCTCGGCTCGAGGTGAATCCCGAGCCGCCGCTCGGCGGCGACGATCCGCTCGGCGTTCCTGCGGGCTCGTCGCTCCCCGTCGCGGGAGAGCGCGGCACGACGGACGAGAAGGTAGGTCGCGTACAGACCGAGGCCAATCGAAACCTCACGTCTCGCCGAGAATCTGCGCCGCTCCAGCCCGCTGCCCATCAGCCCAAGTCTCTACCATCTGGCAGAACGCGACGCGTCGGGAGATACTGAGCCGCGAATGACGAACAGGCGTCAGTTCCTCGTGCGGTTGACGATCGGGTCGATCGCCACCGGAGCCTTTCTCTGGCTCTTCCTTCGCATCGCCCATCTCGGCGACGCCTGGCAGGAGATTCGCAGGCTGCCCTGGTGGTCGGTGTCCGCAGCGCTCGGCTTCGTCCTGGTGAACAGCGCAGCGATTGCGCTGCGCTGGCGGTACCTCTTCTCGGCTGCCCGCTACAGGACGACGGTGAAGCGCCTGTTCCCCATCTACTGCGTCGGCGCCGCCGCGAACAACGTCGTCCCGGCCCGGGGAGGGGACCTCCTCCGCATCGAGGCCGTCCGCGAGAACTACCGCATTCCGCCGTTCGTGACCGCCGGGACGCTCTTTGCCGAACGCCTGCTCGACGGCATCGTGCTGTCGATCTGGATCCTCACGGGCGCGATCTGGATCGGAGAGACCGGCGTGCTCCTGCTCGCGGGAATCGGCCTGTCCGCCGGAACCACCTTGGGGCTCCTGCTCGTCGCCTTCGCAGCGCGTCGCCCTGAGCGCGCCGAGGAGATCGTCTGGAAGCTCACGAAGCGGCTTCCCACCCGCTGGCACTCCCGGATCGGCCGCTGGACGGCGAACTTCGTCGAGGGGCTCGGCGCCTTCCGGGCACGCAAGCCGCTGGTACGCGTCCTCTGGACGTCAGTGGTCATCTGGCTCGCCGACTTCGGCATGTACTGGGTGATCGGGAAGGGCTACGGGCTCGACCTCAGCGCCGGCGGCTACTTCGTGCTCGAGGGCGTCGGAAACCTCGCGCTCGGCGTGCCGGCGACCGCGGCCGGGCTCGGCAGCTTCGACTACCTGACGCTCGTGAGCGGGAAGCAGCTCGGCGTTCCGACGGACATCGGCGTGCCGTACGTCCTGACCGTGCATGCGATGGTCGTCCTGCCCGTGACGATCCTCGGGATCGTGTTCGTCTGGACCGCCTTCCCACGTCTCTTCCGGACGATCTTCCACCGCGGCCGATCGGCCGAGGACGAGGTGGCCGGCTCGGCCGAGCAGCGGCGCTCGGAGGCCTACCGCGAGGCCTGACGCCGGTAGCATGTGTCGCGTGCCGCGACTCAAGCTCGGTGACGCCGCCCCGACGTTTCGCCTGCCCGGCGTCGACGGCGAGGAGTACTCGCTCGAGAGTTACGAGGGTATGCCGGTCGCCGTCGTCTTCTCGTGCGTGCACTGCCCGTACGTGGTCGCCTGGGAGGATCGCCTGAACGACATCGCGCGGGACTACGAGGGACGAGCAGCCGTCCTCGCGATCAACTCGAACGACCATCTCGGGGACACCTTCGAGCACATGGTCACCCGTGCCGGCGAGAAGGACTTCGTCTTCCCGTTCCTGCGCGACGAGTCGCAGGAGGTCGCTGACGCCTACCAGGCCGCACGGACGCCCGAGGTCTTCCTCATCGGCGACGCACACAAGCTCGTCTACCACGGGGCGCCCGACTCGAACTACCGGGATGCCGCTGACGCGGTGCCCTACCTGCGAGATGCGCTCGACGCGGTCCTCTCCGGAGAGTCGCCGGCGCTGGCAGAGACGCCCGCGGTCGGGTGCACCGTCAAGTGGCGGTCGTGAGCCGCGCCGGCTCGGCTTTCTCGAGCAGGTACCAGGCGATCGACAGCGTCAGACCGTATCCCTCGTCCGTTCGGCGAAGCTCGATACCCGCGGTCTGGTCGTTCGAGATGAGCTGCTCGACCTCGGCGTAGACGCCGGCCCGCGCCGCGCCCTCGCACCCCGCGAGATCGAGGAACCAGTCGAGCTCGAAGCGCTCGATGTCGACCTCGAAGCGCAGCAGAACGAGGTTGTTCGCATCGAAGATCCCGCGGAAATCCCCGTCTGAGAGGACGCGCACGTGGCTGGGGTCGCGAAGACGCTCGATGCGGTTGTGCGCCAGGGCCTCGAGGGGATCGGCCGATGCGATTTGGTCGATCACGAGGAGACGACCGCGAAGGCGTGTGACCCTGACCATCTCGGGAATCGCGATGTCCGGCCACTGGAGGTGGTGGATCGTCCGTGACGTGGTGACGAGATCGAAGCTCGCGTCCTCGAAGGGCAGCTTTGCGATATCGCTCTCGACGAAGGAGACGTTCTCGACACCGGTAGCGGCCCCCCGCGCATGCGCCAGCATCTCGGGCACGACGTCGACTCCGACCACCTCCCGCACGAGCGGTGCGAGCGCGATCGCAAGCGGCCCGGTACCGGTCCCGACATCGAGCGCCGCCTCGTCTCCGCGCGGCGAGGCGAAGCTTCGAAGTTTCGCGTGCATCTCCTCGATGCGTTCGCCTCCGACGGCGGCGAGCTTCCCGGCCGTCGCCGCAAACCGAGCCTGGGTGAGGTCCTCGTGGCTCATGATCTCTCTCGGCGCACGAACTCGAGCGCCTGCTCGCGTGTCTCGATGGTACCGGCCACCCGCTCCTCCGCGATCCGCGCGAGCAGCCTGCCCACCTCGGGCCCGGGCGGAATGTCGAGCTCGTCACCACGCAGAAGCGGCGATGGAAACTCGGCTTCGCGGCTTTCGAGCACGGCTCCCTCGAGGTCGGAACGGCCGACGAAGCGAAGCGCGTCGACCGCCCAGGGCTCCGTCGCGCGCCGGAAACGGTGGATGTCGCGCGGGGAGTCTCCCTCCGGCGGAGACGCGGCGAGCAGCACCCGGGCGAACCGCCGGGTCTCGTTCGAGATCGGGAGGCGGTCGATCGACTTTCCGAGCGCCGACACGAGCAGCATCTGCGGCGACGGGTCTGCCCCGGCGCGGACGAGGCCGTCGCGTGTCCCTCCCAGCTCGGCCAGCAGACCGAGGTCGTCGAGCCTCTCGTAGCCCGACGGCGACAGCCGGACGAGCTCGGTGAGGATCCGTTCCCCCGCCGGCCGGGTCACAAGGTGTCTGTCGCGCACGATCAGCCGCTCGGTCGCCGGCTCGATAACGAACGCGAGCTCGTCCTCCAGTCGTACCGCGCGGAGGAGCCGCAACGGATCGTCGACGAAGACGTGCTCGGTCACCGCGCGAACGGTCCGGGCGCCGAGATCGTCGCGCCCTGAGAAGGGGTCGACGGGCGCCCCGCCGTCGAGCGGGAAGGCGATGGCGTTGATGGCGAAGTCGCGGCCTCCCAGATCTTCTTCGATCGAGCCGCGCAGCAGCGTGAAGTCCACCGTACGGGAGCCGTTCAGCGCAACCCGCCAGGCAAAGTGGCGTTCGGACAGGAGAAACATCGCCGCTCCCCGAGCTGTCGCGTACGCCGCCGCCGCCTCGCGAGGCGACCTGCAGGCGACGTCCACGTCGAGCACCGGTCGCCCGAGGAGCTCGTCGCGCACCGCACCGCCGACCACGTAAGCTTCCTCGCCGCCAACCGCCGTGCGGATCTCCTCATCCATCGATGACCGTACGGCTCGATCGACCGGGTTCCGAGCGGATCCCGCAGACGATCTCGTAGGTGATCGTACCGAGCGCCGCCGCGTGCTCCTCGGCGAGGATGCCGTCGCCGAGAATGGTCACCGACGCTCCGGCGTCGCCCTCGGGCAGGTCGACGGCGACGGCGTCCATCGAGATCGTTCCGAGCAGCGGCCGCCTCTCCCCGTCGACGAGCACCTCGACACCGGTGAGCCCCCGGCGGAGCCCGTCCCCGTATCCGATCGGGACGATCCCGATGCGGGTCGGCCGCACCGCGACGAAGCGCCGTCCGTAGCCGGTGCTCTCCCCCACCCGCAGCGTCTTCACCTGCGCCACATGACTCCGCCAGGACAGAACCGGTTCGAGCCCGAATGCGGCAGGGTCGTCCCCGAAGGGAGAGAGGCCGTAGAGGGCGATGCCGCATCTGACAGCATCGAGCCGGGCCTCCGGGAAGCGCAACGTCGCCGCGCTGTTCGCCAGGTGGAGCGGTACGTCGCCGAAGCGCTGCGAGACCTGACGGAACCGCTCGATCTGCTCGAGAGCGAAGCTCTCGTCCGGTTCGTCCGCTGTCGCCAGATGGCTCATCACGCCGGCGAGACGAGCGGGCGGCACGCGCCCGAGGTCGCCTGGATCGATCCCCCAGCGACCCATGCCCGTGTCCACCTTGAGGTGGACGGGCAGGCCCTCCGGGAGATCGACGCTGCCGACGGTGACTTCGAGGCGCGCAGCCCGCGCCGGGGCAAGGTCACCGGGAGTGAGAGCCCCGAGCACGAGAATCCGCGCGTCGGGGAGAGTCGCCCTCAGCTCGACGCCCTCGGCCACGGTTGCGACGCAGATCCCGGTGGCCCCAGCCTCCATGGCCGCCGGAGCGACGTCGCGCGCACCGTGCCCGTAGGCGTCCGCCTTGACGACGGCCCAGACCTGAGCGGGCGCGGCGATCTCGCGCAGCCTCCCGACATTCCGCCGGAGTGCGCCGAGATCGATCGTGATCTCGGATCGATGCATGTCAGCCCATCTGCCAGGAGAGCGTTCGCGACAGGACGCCGATGACGTCGCTCGCGATCATCCCGGCCCATCCCGACTGCTCGGCCACCCGGTTCGCCGCCAGTCCCTGCGCGGTCGCAGCTGCCACCGCAGCCAGTCGCGGCTCGACCCCCTTCGAGAGAAAGGCGGCGACGATCCCGGTCAGCACGTCGCCGCTCCCGGCACTCGCGAGGCCGGGGTTCCCGAGGTCGGAGACGATGGGGCTCCGGCCCGGGGCCGCCACGATCGTGTCCGCGCCTTTGAGGAGAACGACGGCGCCCGTATCGTCCGCCCCGGCCTGCGCAGCATCCAGCCGTCGCGCGTCGATCCGCGCCGACTCGCGAGAGAGAAGCCGGCCCAGCTCGCCCGAGTGCGGGGTCAGCACCGTCGGCGCGTCGCGGGAGAACACCCACTCGAGGTGCCCGACGAGCGCCCAGAGCCCGTCCGCATCGACCACGACCGGGAGCTCGAGGCGCTCGAGCAGGATGCGCACGAGCTCGCGCGTACCGTCGCTTCGCCCGAGCCCTGGCCCGACGGCAACGGCGCTCGCACGATCCGCCAGCGCGAGGATCTCATCCGCCGCCTCCGGCACCAGCCGGCCATGGTCGTCATCGGCGCCCGGCCGCACCATCACCTCGAGCAGGTGCTGCTCGGCGACCTGGCGGATCGAGGCGGGGACGCAGGCGAACACGACGCCGGCCCCGGCCCTCAGCGCCGCCAGCGCACTCATGCAGGGAGCGCCGGTCGTGCCGGTCGATCCACCGACGACGAGGACAGCCCCCGCCGAGTACTTATTCTCGTCCGAACGTCGGCGCGGGATGCCGTCGAGAAGCGCCGCCGTCGATGCGACGAGCTCAGTCGGAACGTGGTCGATGCCGATGTCAGCGACCTCGATGTCCCCGGTGTGGAACCGCCCCGGCGCGATCGCGAGCCCGACCTTCCGGCCGTGGAAGGTGACGGTTGCCGCGGCGCGTACGGCCTCGCCGTCGACCCGTCCGCTCGACGCGTCGATCCCGGAAGGAACGTCCACCGACACAACGGGATCGCCGGATGCGTTGATCGCCTCGAACACGGCGGCGGCTTCCCGCCTCGGCGCGCCCGAGAACCCCGTGCCGAAGAGCGCGTCGACGATGACGTCCGATCCGGCCGGCTCACTCGCCGGCTCGAGCCCGATCTCACCCGCCCGACGAAGGTTCTCTGCCGCGTCGCCGGCAATCCTGGCCCGATCTCCGAGAACGAGGAGCTCGACGCTCTTGCCCGCCTCGTGGAGATATCGGGCCGCGACGAGCCCATCGCCACCGTTGGCGCCCGTGCCGCACCACACGGAGATCCGCCGCGCGTCCGGATACCTCCTGACGACGGCCACGGCGACGGCCTCGCCCGCTCGCTCCATCAGGTCGATCGTGGGCCCGTCATACGTTGCCTCGGCAGCCCGCATCTCGGCAGCCGTGTAGAGCGGTTCGGTTCCGTTCACGTCTCTCCCTCGAGCTCGGCAATCGCGCAGATCGCCGCCGCCAGCTGTTTCGAGTGGGTCATCGAGAGATCGATCTCGCCGGCCCTAACGCGATCGGCCCAGTCCTTCGTCCGCCCGGACAGCCTGACCTGCGGCTTCGGCCTCCCGGCGATCTCGATCTCCCGCCACGTGAAGTGGACGCCGCAGCCGAGAGCCTTGCCGACGGCCTCCTTCCCCGCGAACCGGGCAGCGTAGTGCTGTGCCGGATTCGCCCGCGAGTCGCAATACGTTCGCTCGGCCTCGGTGAAGCACCGCTCCCGGAAGCCTGGCCGCGAGAGAGCACGCGCGACACGGTCGATCTCGATCAGGTCGACTCCGATTTTCATTGTTTGGTTCAGTCTGCCGGACGCAAGGCCCGCGAGAGCTGGCCGCGCAGTGACGGCGGAGCCGGCCACGAAGGTTCGTCGAGCCCGGAGGGCTCGACACAGGCCCGCGGACACAGCCGGCGCGGTACGGCCGCTGACGCGGGCCTTGCCGACGCGGTACGGCCGCTGACGCGGCCGTGAACCTCCGTGGCCGGCTGCGCCGTCCACTGCGCACCCGCTTCGCGGGCTTGCCGGCGCGGCCCTCCCGGTGCAGGCTTTGCCCTATTCGACCGTAACCGTCTTCGCCAGGTTTCGCGGCTGGTCGACGTTCAACCCGCGCAGCCTGGCGATGCGGTACGCGAGGAGCTGGAGCGGCACGACGGCGAGAGCCGCCTGCAGGAAGGGGTGCGTCCGTGGGATGTAGATCACGTCGGTCGCGTGGTGTTGGATGTCCTCGTTGCCGTCGGTCGCGATCGCGATCACCTCGGCTCCACGCGCTCGCGTCTCCTGGATGTTGGAGACGACCTTGTCGTAGACGTCCGAATCGGTCGCGATGCAGACGACCGGGGTCGTGGAGTCGAGCAAGGCGATCGGCCCGTGCTTCATCTCGCCGGCCGAGTACGCCTCGGTCGGGATGTAGGAGATCTCCTTCAGCTTCAGGGCGCCCTCGAGGCAGACGGGCAGCCCGATGTGGCGCCCGAGGTAGAGGAAGAACGGCTTCTGGTAGTGACGCAGGGCGATCTCGTCGATCGGATGGTCGCCGGCCAGGTAGAACGCAATCTTGTCCGGAAGGCCTTGAACCTCGACGAGGAGCCGCGAGATCTCCTCCGGCGGAAGCGTCTTTCGTGCCTCGGCGAGCCGGAGCGCCAGGAGGTACATGAGCGTCACCTGCGAGGTGAAGGTCTTCGTCGCAGCTACACCCATCTCCAACCCGGCGCGCGTGTACAGGACGCTGTCGACCTCGCGCGAGATCTGGGCGCCCATCATGTTCGTGATCCCGAGCGTCCGCGCACCCTTCTCGCGGGCCAGGCGCATGGCTGCGATCGTGTCTGCGGTCTCCCCGGACTGAGTGATCCCGACAACCAGCGTGTCTCTCGACAGCACCGGGTTGCGGTAGCGCCACTCGCTCGCGATGTCCGGCTCACACGGGAGGCGCGCCCACTCCTCGATCACGTACCGGCCGACGAGGCCGGCGTGATATGACGTACCGCACGAGATGACGACCATCCGGCGAAGGTTCTGGAGCTCGGTCTCGCTGTAGCCGATGTCCTCGAGCTCGAGACGCCCGTGACGGATACGCTCGCCGATCGTCTCCGCGACCGCCTCCGGCTGCTCGTAGATCTCCTTCAGCATGAACGTCTCGTACCCCTGCTTCTCGGCTGCTTCGTCGTCCCAGTCGACCTCGGTCTCGGCCCGCTCGATCTCTGCGCCCTCGACGTCGAAGAATCGCGCGCCATCGGCCGTCATCGCGACGATCTCGCCGTCTTCGATCAGCTGCACTCGACGCGTTTCCCGCAAGAACGCGGCGATGGACGATGAGAAGAACGTCTCACCCTCGCCCACGCCGACAACGAGCGGGCACTGGTATCGCGCCCCCACCAGCAGCCCGGGATGAGCGCGATGGCAGACCACGAAGGCGAAGTGGCCCTCGAGCTGGCGGTACGCCTCCCGCACGGCTTCGACCAGATCGCCCCGGTAATAGCGCTCGACCAGGTGAACGACAGTCTCAGCGTCGGTTTCGGAGGTGAAGACGTGGCCTTCGGCTTCGAGCGACGCGCGCAACTCGCGGTAGTTCTCGACGATGCCGTTCAGGACGACCGCAGCGTCCTCCTCCGGAGAGCCGGACAGAGGGTGTGCGTTCTCGAGGCAGACCTTGCCGTGCGTCGCCCACCGGGTATGCCCGATCCCCGTGGTCGCCGTCGATCCGTTTGGGCCAGCCTCAGCCCGCAGATGCGAGAGGTTCCCGACCGCCCTGACCGACTCGAGGCCGGTCTGGTCGATCAGGCAGATGCCTGCGGAGTCATACCCGCGGTATTCCAGGCGCTCGAGGCCCTGCAACAGCAAGTCCTTCGCGGCCCTCCCGCCGACATATCCGATGATTCCACACACCTGAAGCTCCCTTCTCCAAGTTTGTGCCAATCCAGCCGGTTCGGCAAGGGGTTGCCTGGACTTCAGGTTCGGACGACGCCGATCTCTGCCTCGACGAGGAGGGCCATGGTAGCACAGAGATTCTGGGCCTCTTCCTCCCGCTCAGCCTCGGCGAGAACGCGCACGACAGGCTCGGTTCCCGACGGTCTGACCAGAACACGGCCCCGTTCCCCGAGTCTCGCATTCTCGGCCTCGACAGCCCGAATCAGATCGCCAGGAAGCTCCTTCGATCGGACCCGGACATTCCGCTTCGCCTGCGGCCAGCGAGGCATCACCGCCGCGGCCTCGGCGAGCGTCGACCCCGTGTCCGCAAGAGCGCTGCAGAGGAGAAGCGCAGCGGCCAGGCCGTCGCCCGTCGAGTGGTCTCGCAGGTAGATCAGGTGCCCTGACTGCTCGCCCCCCAGCACGCCCCCCTCGCGGTGGAGGGCCTCGAGGACGTAACGGTCACCGATGTCCGTCGTGACGACGCGGATCCCGCGGTCCGCCATCAACCGGTGGAACCCGAGGTTCGTCATGGACGTGACCGCGACCATGTCGACCCCCAGGTGAAGGGCGAGGATCGCGATGATCTGATCCCCGTCGATCTCCTGCCCATCGGCGTCCACGGCGAGCATCCGGTCGCCGTCGCCGTCGAACGCGATACCGAGCTCCGATTCGTGCTCCCGGACAGCGGCGGAGAGCCGCCGCAGATCGGTCGCGCCGCACTCGGCGTTGATGCCTTCGGCCGGGCTCACGCCGACGGCGGCGACGTCGGCCCCCAGCCGCGTGAACGCCTGCGGAGCGATCTCGAAGAGTGCGCCGTTAGCGCAGTCCAGCACCACGCGCAACCCCGTCAGGGAACGTCCGAAACGCTCGCACACGAGATCGACGTAGCGATCCGACAGCCCGCCCACCGGCTCGATCGGCGCGGACGCCGCCGCAGGGACATCGAGGAGGCCCTCGACGGCCTCCTCGTCGGCATCGGTCAGCTTCGTCCCGGAGGCGAAGAACTTCACGCCGTTATACGGCGCCGGGTTGTGTGAGGCGGAGACCACAGCGCCGCTCTCCTCGGCCAGTAGCGCGACCGCCGGGGTCGGAAGGATCCCGCCCAGCAGCACCCGCGAGCCGCCAGAGGCAAGTCCTCCCGCAAGCGCGCGCTCGACCTCCGGGCCGGACTCACGGGTGTCCCTTCCCACGAGGACATCACTCCTGTCGCTCCAGGATGCGAACGCGCGCCCGAGCCGCTCGACGAGCTCGGTCGTCAGGTCCTCGCCGAAGATGCCGCGGACGCCGTCGGTTCCGAAGTGGCGGCGGGTCATTTCAGCGGGGGCTTTGATGTCGGTCGCGACTGTTCATGCCGTAAGCATCGTCGCTGTGCACCGCGCCTGTACGGCCGCTGCTGCGGCCGTGAAACTTCGTGGCCGGCTTCGCCGTCCACTGCGCGCGCCTCCGGCGCCTTGCTGGAACGGCCGCTGCCGCGGCCGTGAGCCTTCGTGGCCGGCTTCCGCCGTCCACTGCGCGCGCCTCCGGCGCCTTGCTGGTACGGCCGCTGCCGCGGCCGTGAGCCTTCGTGGCCGGCTTCCGCCGTCCACT
>JBBQXH010000049.1:0-10972 GCA_038209835.1 Gaiellales bacterium
CGCGGATACGCTGGCGCTTCTCGTATCTGATATCTCATCGGCCGCGATCGAGGTGAAGAGGATGGCAATTGCAGTGCTGGACGGGGTTTCGGGATTCCTCTCCGAGGAGCACGGCCTCCTCATCGGAGGGGAAGAAGTGCCCGCGGCGTCGGGCGAGCGGTTCGATGTCGTGAACCCCGCGACCGGCGAGGTCATCACCGACGCGCCGTCGGCCGGCCCGGCAGATATCGACGACGCCGTCAGCGCCGCACACGAAGCATTTCCCGGCTGGCGCGACATGCCGCCGGCCCGCCGAGCCGAGCTTCTCTGGAACCTCGGTACGCGAATCGCGGAGCTCTCCGACGAGTTCGCCCAGATCGAGGCCCTCGACAACGGCAAGCCGACGGGAGAGGCACTGGTCGTCGACGTCCCCCTCTGCTCCGAGCTCTTCCGCTACTACGCGGGCTGGGTCACGAAGATCGAGGGCTCGGTCGGTACGCCCTCGTTCGGAAGCTTCCACACGTACATGCGCCGAGAGCCGATCGGCGTCGTCGGCGCGATCATCCCGTGGAACTTCCCGCTTCTCATGTGCGGGTACAAGCTCGGGCCTGCGCTCGCCGCCGGGCACACGGTCGTCCTGACGCCGGCCGAGCAGACGCCACTCTCGGCACTGCGGCTGGCGGAGCTGATCACGGAGGTCGGATTCCCGCCTGGCGTCGTCAACATCGTGACGGGCTTCGGGGAGACGGCCGGCGCGCCGCTCGCCTCCCATGCAGACGTCGACAAGATCACCTTCACCGGCGAGCACACGACGGGCCAGAAGATCGTCGAGGCGGCGAAGGGGAACCTGAAGCGCGTCTCGCTCGAGCTGGGCGGAAAGTCGCCGAGCCTCGTGTTCGCCGACGCCAACCTCGACGCCGCACTCGCGGGCACGCACGGGGCCGTCTTCTTCAACCAGGGCCAGTGCTGCATCGCGGGCGCGCGGGTCTTTGCACACGAGAGCGTCAAGGACGAGTTCGCCGAGCGCCTCGCCGGGCGCGCGAGCGAGATCCGTCTCGGGAGTGGGCTCGATCCCGACACTGACATGGGCCCGCTCGTGTCCGCGGAGCAGCGCGACCGGGTCACGGGCTACATCTCGTCGGGGATCGACGAGGGCGCCACGATCGTGTACGGGGGTGATCGACCGAGTGGCGAGGGACTTGCACGCGGGTACTTCGTCCGTCCCACCGTCTTCACCGACGTCGAGCCCGACATGCGCATCATGCGCGAGGAGATCTTCGGCCCGGTTGCGATGATCGGATCCTTCTTCGACGAGGACGAGGCGATCGCCAGGGCGAACGACACGAGCTTCGGCCTCGCGGCCGGGATCTGGACCAACGACGTGAAGCGGGCTCATAGGGTGGCTGCTCGAGTCGAGGCCGGAACTGTCTGGGTCAACACCTACGGCATGTTCGACGCCGCCATCCCCTACGGCGGCTTCAAGCTCTCGGGCTACGGGAAGGAGCTCGGCCGCGAAGCGCTCGAGCAGTACCTGCAGACGAAGACCGTCTGGGTCGACCTCTCCTAGCGGTGTCCTTCTGCGAGTCGCTCCGCGCCGACTGCGCCGATCTCTGGGAGAGCCTCCACGAGCACCCGTTCCTCCGCGAGCTGGCGGCGGGAACGCTGCCCCTCGACACATTCCGGTTCTTCGTCGAGCAGGATCTCCACTTCTTCCTCCCCGATCTCGCTCGCGCGGTTGCACTCGGGGCAGCGACCGCCCGTGACGAGCGCGAGATGCGCCACTTCGCGGAGGAGCTCGTGGCCGTCGTCGAGCGTGAGAACGAGAACAACCGGCTCCTGCTCGAGCGCCTGATCGCGATGGGTGCGGCCGATCAGGGTGGCGAGCTCGCGCCCGGGCCCGCGAATGTCGCCTACGCGGGGTTCATCCTCTCGACCGCGTGCAAGGGCGGGCCGCTCGAGATCATGACCGTGCTCCTGCCTTGCACCTGGAGCTATGCGGACATAGCTGTCAGGCTGAAGGACGAGATCGTCGAGCATCCCGTCTACTCCGAGTGGGTCGGCTTCCTGGCCGGAGACGAGTACGTCGAGTTGATCGCGAGTCGCAGGCGAACGCTCGACGAGCTGGCTGCCGAGACGGACTCCGCCCACCGCGGACGGCTTCTCGACATCTTCAGGATGGCAACGCGGCTCGAGCATCAGTTCTGGGACATGGCCTACCGCTGCGAGCAGTGGCCGGACATACCTGCGTCGGGAGCATCAAGGGAGGATCGATGAAGGCAGCAGTGTTGGTCGAAGGCGGGGAGGTTCGCGTCGAGGAGGTTCCGGATCCGGCGGCGGATGGCTGGGCGCTCGTCTCTGCCCGAGCTGCCGGCGTGTGCGGGACAGAGCTCCACTTCCTCGAGGGCATGATCCCGCCTCCGCACGAGAAGTTCATCCTCGGCCACGAGAGCGCGGGCGTCGTCGCCGAGGCGCCCGTCGGGGCGACCGTGAAGCCCGGCGATCGCGTCGCCGTCTACAACATGGTCGGCTGCGGACGCTGCGTGCCGTGTCGATCGAGCCGCGAGTCGCTTTGTGTCGACCCGGTCGGTCAGCTCGGCTTCTCGCTCGACGGCGGTTTTGCAGACCTCGTCCGGGCGCCTGCCGAGAACCTGATCCCGCTGTCCGAGGAGGTCTCGTTCGAGACGGCAGCGGTGCTCGCTTGCAGCGGTATGTCCGTCGTTCATGCCTCGCGGCTCGCCGGTATCGGCCTCGGACACACGGTCGTCGTGAACGGGATCGGCGGCGTGGGGCTGATGGCGGTCCAGGTCGCCCGAGCCGCCGGTGCTCGCGTGATCGCTGTTGCCGACTCCGCGGACAGGGCCGGACTCGCCTCCGATCTCGGTGCGTGGGAGACCATCGTCCTCGAGGGCGGCGAGGGCTACGACTCGCTCCCCGACCGGATCAAGGGCCTCACGGGCGGCGGCGCTGACCACTACGTCGAGCTGGTGGGGACGGGGGACACGCTTCGGGCGGGGATCCGCTCCCTCGGGCGCGGCGGGAAGCTCGTCATCATCGGCTACACGGGCGATCACCTCGACATCCACCCAATCGAGCTGATCCTCTCCGAGATCCAGGTAATCACTTCGGTCGCGGCATCCCGACGCGATCTCGAGACGGCGATCCAGCTCTCCTCCGCCGGCCGGCTCGAGGTGACGGTGGACACGCGTTACCCGCTCGCCGAGATCGGCACGGCCCTCGACCGGCTCAAGGCGCGTCAGGTTCGCGGACGGAACGTCGTCGTCTGGTGATGCGCTACGGCGTCACCCTGCAAGGCGTCTACGAGCCGGTCGAGTGGGTCGAGCTCGTCAAGTGGATCGAGGATCTCGGATTCGACAACCTCTGGAT
The DNA here is from genome assembly GCA_038209835.1 of Gaiellales bacterium. Lineage (GTDB taxonomy): Bacteria > Actinomycetota > Thermoleophilia > Gaiellales > Gaiellaceae > JBBQXH01. The sequence goes on from JBBQXH010000049.1 coordinate 3,364, forward strand.
CACCGACTCCTCGATGCACGCCGGCGACTGCTACGTCTACGCGACGCTCGCGCTGCAGGCGACGTCACGGATCACGGTCGGAACCGCTGTGACGAACCCGCTCACGAGGCATCCGGCCATCACGGCCAACGCCTTCCGCTCGCTCGAGCAGCTGGCGCCGGGCCGGGTTGCGTGCGGGATCGGCGTCGGTGACCGTCCGCTCTTCGAGTTGGGTCTGCCGATGGCGAAGCTCCAGACGCTGCGGGACTCGATCGACGCCATGCGCCGCCTGTGGCGCGGTGAGACGGTCGAGGGCGACGTGGGTCCGTGGCACTTCGTCAGCGGACACCTTCGCTCTCCGGTCGAAGAGCCGCCGGTTTACATCTCGGCCAGCCGACCGAAGGCACTGGAGCTGACCGGCGAGGTCGCCGATGGGCTCATCCTGCTGGCCGGGTTGTTCCCGGAGGGCCTCGCGTTCGCGCGGGAGCACATCGCGCGCGGTCGTGCCGTGAGCGGCCGCTCTGCGTTCGACGAGACGCTCTTCCTCTACGGCGCCATCGCGGATGATGAAGCTGCGGCCATCGACTCGGCGCGCTCGATCGCCGCGTGGTTCCCGAAGACGGCGCCCGACTACGCGCGGCTCGCGGGCATGAGCGACGAGCTGATCGACTCGGTGAACGAGGCCTACTCCGGCGGGGAGTTCCAGCACGCGAAGGAGGCGGCGCGCATGATCCCGGACGAGCTCGTGAAGAAGATCGCGTTCTGCGGGAGCCCGAAGACCGCCCTCGAGAAGCTCGACTGGTTGCGCGGCGCCGGCATCGGTGGGATGAGCATCTTCCCGATCGGTGAGGACCGGCGAGACACGATCGCCCGCTTCGCGGAGCTCGCGCTCGAGCCCGCGTGACGACCTGCGAGCGACTCCGCGTGAACTGCGCGCCCGTGTGGGAATCGCTTCATGCGCATCCGTTCATTCGCGAGCTGGCTGCGGGGACGCTTCCACTGGAGAGCTTCCGGTTCTACGTCGAGCAGAACCTCCTGTACCTGCCCGAGTACGCTCGGGCGATTGCGATCGGCGCGGCCAAGGCTCGGGACGCGAACGCTCTGCGTGCCTTTGCCGCCGAGCTCACGAACATCACCGAGAGCGAGATCCCCGAGAACCGCGAGCTCTTGCGGCGCGCGGTCGAGCTCGGCGCCGAGGATCGCGGTGGCTCCGCGTGCATGGCGCCGGCCACTTTCGCGTACACGGGATTCCTCGTCTCGACGGCGACCAAGGAGGGCGCGGCCGGGATCATGGCCGCAATCGTCCCCTGCACCTGGAGCTACGGCGACATCTCCTCTAGGCTCATCGCCAAGGGACTCGTGCACGACCACCCCGTGTACGGCGAGTGGATCCGGTTCTTCGGCAGCCCGGAGTACGGGCAGATCGTCGACCGGATGAGGGCCCACTTCGACGCGATCGCCGAGGACGCCGACGAGTCGCGGCTCGCGGAGATCTTCACCATGAGCACGCGCCTCGAGCGAGGCTTCTGGGATATGGCCTACGGGCTCGAGCAGTGGCCGGACGTCAGCTCGTGCAATCGGCCTGAAAGTCGTTCGTGACGATTGAGCCCACGTCCACTGGCTGCTCGATCAGGCTTGCTGCACTTTCGAGTCGCCGAGCGACATCATCGAGTTCAGCGGGACGGGGACGAGGGAGCCGACCGCGGTGACCGGGATCCCTGCCTCGGGCACGTAGAACATGTCGCCCTGGTAGTAGATCGAGAGGTCGAACTTGTTCGTGCCGACGAGCTTCAGCCCCGAGGTCGGATCGGACGGCACCTTGAGCTCGACATCGAGCGCCTGCTCGTCGAAACACCCCTTCGCGAGCGCGTAGTAGAGCCCGACATGATCCGGGTTCGGGTACCAGTCGAGTGCCACCTCGAGCGAGGCTGCCTCCGGCGCCGTGGTCTCAGCAGGTGTCGTCGTCGAGATGGGCGCCTCGGTGCTAGCAGCCGTCGTCGCGGAACTCTTTGGATCGATTCGCTTCCGCCACCGCAGCCTGCCAAGGTGGCGAGCGCGAGGACGAGGCAGACGGCCGCGATGATTCCAGGGATGGTCGGAGCGCTTCGCTTCACGGGCGCAATCTACGTGGAGAGTCCTCGGTCAGCATCAGCGCCTAGGATCGGAGGCGAGATGCTCGAGGTCGTTCGAGCGTCCGAGAGCGTCACGGGGAGACGGACGGTCGGAACCTCACCTGCCGCTGGATGCGTCAGTGCGCCGACCATTGCCAGCAGCTTCGCCTGTTCCGAGTCGAGCACCTCGTGGAGGCGCTGAACCGGCGCACACGCGACGCCGACTGCTTCGAGACAGGCCACCCAGTGCGCGTTGGTCTCGTGCACTAGCACCGCCTCGATCTCCCCCCGCAGCTCCTCGGCGTTCGCGACGCGGTCGGTGTTGGTGGCGAAACGGGGATCGTCGATCAACCGTTCGAGCCCGAGCTCGCGGCACAGGCTTCCCCACGCGTCCCGGCCGCCGGTACCGACGACGACGAGATGGCCGTCCCGGGTGCGGTAAGCCTCGTACGGGGCGAAGAAGGGGCTGCGCGAGCCGAGCGGCCCTGGCTCGTCCCCGCCGAGAAGGTAGGTGACGACGTGCATCGAGAGCCAGGCGAGGGCGCATTCGAGAAGCGACGTGTGTACCCACTGGCCTCGACCGGTTCGACCGCGCTGAGCGAGCCCGGCCAGGATCCCGACCGCCGCGTAGAGGGCGCTCCCGAAGTCGAGAGCGGCTACGGGGATCTTCGCGGGCGCTCCGCCGGGGTGGCCGGTCATCGCCATCAGCCCGGAGAGCGCCTGCACCGTGACGTCGTACCCACCTACGTCGGCGAGCGGCCCTTCCTGGCCGAACGCCGAGATCGAGCAGTAGACGAGCCTCGGATGGATCTCCGAGAGCGATGCGTAGTCGAGCCCGAACTTGGCCAGGGAACCGGGGCGCATGTTCTCGACGAGAACGTCGGCTTCGCCGAGCAGCTCCTCGACGCGCGCACGATCGGTCGCCAAACCGAGGTCGAGCTCAATCGACCGCTTTCCGCGATTGAGCGTCAGGAAGCTCGCGCTCTCACCGTTCGCGAAGACGGGTCCCTGGCTGCGGTACACATCGCCGCTCCCGGGCCGCTCGACCTTCAGCACCACGGCACCGAGGTCGGCCAGGACCTGCGTGCAGTAGGGCCCGGCGACATACTGGGTCAGGTCGAGGACCTTCACGTCCTCGAGCGGAAAGGATCCCTGGCTCACGCCGGGCGCGGGCCCTCGAGAAGCTCGACAAGCACCCCGCCGGTCGTCGACGGATGGAGGAACACTGACGCACGACCGTCGGACGACGGCTCGATCGCTCCCGTGGCCTCGATCCCCGCCGAGCGGAGCCCTTCGAGCACCGATGCGAGCGGACGGTCGACCTGGAACGCCACGTGATGCAGGCCGGGACCTCGCCGTTCGAGGAAGCGCTCGATCGGACTGCCGGCACGTGCCGGGGTGACGAGCTCGAGCTGGTCGCCGGGCCCGAAGCGTGCGATCGCGACGCCGCTAGGCATCTCGACGAGCGGGAGGTCGCCGGCGCCCAATGCTTGCGAGAGCCGGTTGCCCGATGCGCTCGGCGTCGCGATTCCGACGTGGTCGAGCGCGACCGCCGGGAGCGTGTCCTCCATCAGACGACCCGCGACGGCCGATGGCGTCCGAAGACCCCGGCCAGCGCGTCGGAGATCTCGCCGACGCTCGCATAGGCCCGCACTGCTTCGAGGATCGAGGGCATGGTGTTCTCTGCCGACGAGGCCGCTGCGACGACGGCTGCCAGCGTCGCCTCGACATGACCGGCGTCACGGGAGGCTCGTACGTCCGAGAGGCGGCCGAGTTGCCGTTCCCGCACCTCGTCCGAGACGGCGAGAATCTCGACGGCCTGCTCGTCGGCGTCCTCGTTCGTGAAGCGGTTCACTCCGACCACAACGCGATCACCATTCTCGATCTCGGCCTGTTGACGGTAGGCGGCCTCGGCGATCGCCAGCTCGAGCTCGCCGCTCTCGATCCCCGCGAGGACGCCTTCCTGCTCGATCTCGTCGAGGAGCCGGCCTGCCCTGTCTTCGAGCTCGTTCGTCAGCGACTCGACGTAGTAGGAGCCGCCGAGCGGATCGGCAGTACGGGTGGCGCCGCTCTCGTACGCGATGATCTGCTGGGTTCGCAGTGCGAGGAGCGCGGCCTCCTCGGTCGGGAGCGCGAGCGCCTCGTCCCAGCCCATGGTGTGAACGGCCTGGGCGCCGGAGAGGACGATCGCCAGGGTCTGCAACGTCGTTCGAACCACGTTGTTGAGCGGCTCGATGCTCGTCAGGGTTGTTCCGTCGCCGCCCGAGAAGAGCCGCAGTGTCCACGACCGCGGATCGCTCGCACTGAACCGGTCCCGGAGGATGTGCGCCCAGATCCGCCGGGCCGCACGGTGCTTCGCGACCTCCTCGAAGAAGTCGCGCATCGTCGAGATGTTGAACGAGAACCGGCCCGCGAACGAGTCGACGTCGAGCCCTCGGTCGACGAGGGCCTGGACGTACGCGGATGCATTCGCGAGCGTGAAGGCGATCTCCTGGACGGCGTCGCACCCGGCCTGGCGCAGGTGATAGCCGCACACCGAGATCGGGTTGAACCTCGGGAGCGTCTGCGTCGCATACTCGATGACGTCGGCGACGAGGCGAAGCGACGGCCCGGGTGGGTAGATGTAGGTCTTCCGGGCCAGGAATTCCTTGAGGATGTCGTTCTGGACGGTGCCGCGCAGGTCGGCCGCGGCGACGCCCTGCTTCTCGCCGACGACCTGATACATGGCGAGGAGGACTGGCGCGGTCGCGTTGATCGTGAACGACGTCGAGACCGTGCTGAGCGGGATCCCCTCGAAGACGCGTTCCATGTCGGCGAGGGTGTCGATCGCAACGCCGACCTTCCCGACCTCGCCGGCCGCGAGCTCGTGGTCTGAGTCGAGGCCCATCTGCGTCGGCAGGTCGAGCGCAACCGAGAGGCCCGTCTGCCCCTGGTCGAGGAGATAGCGGAACCGCTCGTTCGTATCCTCCGGCCCTCCCCAACCGGAATACAGGCGCATCGTGAAGAGCTGTCCGCGGTACATGCTCGGGTGGATGCCGCGCGTGAACGGATACTCGCCCGGGAGCCCGATGCGGTGGAGCTCACTCTCCGGCGCGTCGAGCGCGGTGTAGAGCGGAGCGACCGGGATTCCCGAGTCGGTTGCCGCGACCGGAAGATCGCCGGTTACCTCGCGCCAGTGCTGGAGCGCCCGCTCGAGCTCGGCGCGGGCCTCGGCGATCGCGCGCTCCTCGGTGGCGGCCACGACGCTGTAATATATCGTATCTCGTCTGTCTTCCAACCGGCCTGACCTTCCGCCGCTCGCGCTTGCCGGCCGCTGGACGGGGCAGCGAGTGGCCCGTCTCGAGGATCCTCGCCTGCTGGCAGGGCGCGGGCGGTTCATGGCCGATCTGCCCTTCCCGGATGCGCTTCACGCCGTCTTCATCCGCTCGCAGCTCCCGCACGCGCGGATTGTCGGGATCGAGAGCGCTGCGGCCCGCGGCGTAGCGGGCGTCGAGGCAGTGCTGACGCCGACCGACCTCCCACACGTTCCGCTCGTGGACGTGCTCCCGATCGACGGCCTGCTGAAGACGCCGCAACACGCGCTAGCCCCGGTCGCACGGTTCGCGGGCGAGCCGGTTGCGCTCGTGCTCGGCGCCAGCCGCTACGAGGCCGAGGACGGCGCAGAGATCGTCGAAGTCGACTATGAGCCGCTCCCGCATCTGATCGAGGTGGAAGCCGCCGCCCGCGACGGGGCGCCACTCCTTTTCCCGGAGCTGGGAACGAACGTTGTCTACCGGGGCTCGCGGACGATCGGTGACCCCGACGCCGCGTTCGCCTCTGCAGCCCATGTCGTCACCGGAATGTTCCGTGGCAACCGTTACGTCGCCGCGCCGCTCGAGACCCGCGGGTGCGCGGCGAGCTTCGAGCCGTCCACCGGTGATCTGGCCTTCTGGAGCTCGACGCAGTCACCGCACCTCCTGCGCCGACGCCTCGCAATGGCGACCGGCATTGGCGAGGCGCGCATCCGGGTGATCACGCCCGACGTGGGCGGTGGCTTCGGCCAGAAGATCCCGATCCACCCGGAGGAACTCGCCGTCGCGCTCGCAGCCAGGCATCTGGGCCGACCGGTCGTGTGGCTCGAGGATCGACGCGAGAACCTGATCGCAGCGCCGCACGCGAAGGAGCAGATCATCGAGAGCGAGCTCGCGCTCGGGCCGGGTGGCGAGTTCCTCGCGCTCAGGACGACGATCGTCGGCGATGCTGGCGCGTATTCGTACAACAACGCGAGCGCGCTGATCGAGCCGTACCTCTCGGCCGTTCTGATGCCAGGTGTCTACCGCCTCGAGAACCTGGCCTACGAGGTGCTCGCGGTGGTCACGAACAAGGCGCCCGTCGCGCCCTATCGTGGAGTCGGCTGGACGGCAGGGCACTGTGCCCGGGAGCTTTTGATCGACGACGCCGCTCGTGAGCTGGGGATCGATTCCACCGATCTGCGTCGGCGCAACATGGTGCGGGCAGGCGAGTTCCCGTACGAATCGTGCACCGGGATGGTCTACGACTCGGGGAGCTTCCAGGAGTCGCTCGCCCTCGGCCTAGCCGCAATCCGCTACGACGCGTTTCGCGTGGAGCAGGAAGCGGCGAGAAGCGCCGGACGCCTCCTCGGGATCGGCATCAGCCCGTACGTCGAGCCGACCGGCTGGGGAACCGAGGGGAGCGCGCAGGCGAGCTGGGTGCTGACCTCGCACGACGCCGCGCGCGTGACGATCGAACCGTCGGGCGAGATCAGCGTCGCGATCGGTACACCATCGCAGGGGCAGGGCCACCAGACGGTGGTCGCTCAGCTCGTCGCCGATGTGCTCGGCGTGGCCGTCGAGGACGTGACGCTGACGGCGAACGACACCGCGGCGACGCCGATCTCCGTTCCCGGGACGCGGGCGAGCCGCACGGCCGTTGTCCTCGGCGGCGCCGTGCTGAAGGCGGCGGACGAGCTGCGGGAGCGGGTTCTCGTCATCGCCGGGCACCTGCTCGAGGCAGACCCGGCCGATCTCGAGATCGTCGACGGCGGCGTCCGCCTGAAGGACGCGCCCACCCGATCGGTGACGCTTCGCGATGTCGCGGAGGCCGCGTACTTCCGCCCCGGCCTCCGCAGTGCCGTGGCCGAGCCCGACCTCTCGGTCTCGGCCTTCCACGATCCGAAGGCCACCTACGCGAACGGCTGTATCGTCGCGGTCGTGGAGGTCGATTCCGCAACCGGCCAGGTGGCCGTGCAGCGTGTCGTCGCCGTCGAGGACTGCGGCACGATGATCAACCCGTCGGTCGTCGAGGGCCAGGTGCGCGGCGCCGTCGCCCAGGGAATCGGTGGCGCGCTCCTCGAGCGCATGGTTTACGACGACGACGGACAGCCGCAGTCGAGCACGCTCATGGACTACCTCCTGCCGAGCGCAACCGACGTTCCGTCGATCCAGGTCGAGCACTGCGTCTCGCCTTCGCCCCACACGCCCGGCGGCATCAAGGGCATGGGCGAGTCCGGCCTCATCGCT
>JBBQXH010000050.1:0-10826 GCA_038209835.1 Gaiellales bacterium
AACTTCCCGCAGGCGTTCACGCACCTAGCCCTGATCAGCGCGGGGCACTATCTGGATCGGCGACTCAGCGCGTCAAAGAGCTGAGCTCGCGCGCGTTGTGTCGAGCCCTGGCGGGCTCGACGGGCCTTCGCGGCCGCCTTCGGCGTCCGCTGCGCGGCGCTCACGCGCCTTGCTCCCTACGTCGCGCCTGCCGCCTCGGCTTGCCGCACGCCCCACATCGCGAAGAGGCCGAAGATGAGGACCATCGCCCCGACGGCTCCGAACGCCCACACGACGTCCACCGGCTCGCCGAAGAGGAACCCCCGGCCCGCCTCGATGAAGCGGGTGAACGGGTTGGCGTTCGCCACCGCGTGCAGCCAGCCCGTGAGCGCCGAGAGGGAGACGAACACCGGGGTCAGGAAGAGCAGGACGAAGATCGGAAGGGTGATCAGGCTGCCTGCGCTCGACTTGCGCATGAGCATCGCCATCCCGCCGGCCCAGAGCGCCGAGGCGAGCGCGAGGAGAGCCGCGAGACCGTACAGGCCGACGTAGTCGATCACTCCGGCAGAGGCATCCATTCCGATTGCGAACCCGAGGGCCGTGAGGACGGCGAGGACGATCACCGAACGGAAGATGGTCGAAACGGCGTGACCGGCGAGGATCGCCTGGCGGTTCGGCGCGGTGACCATCAGCCGCGCGATAAAGCCGCTCTCGAAGTCCTCGATCATCGCTATCCCGCCCATGACTCCCGTGAACGCCGCCGCCTGCATGAGACAGAAGATGAAGAGGAACGCCGTGTACTCCCCCGACTTGAACCCCTGCGACTCGCCCAGCGAGGAAAGCGACCCGGTGAACGCGAGGAGGAGGAAGAACGGCATGACGATCGGCGGAAAGAGCAGGACCGGGTTTCGGAACGTCTCGAGCAGGCTTCGCCCGGCGACGTGACGCGTGGTCGAGAAGAAGTTCGCCCGGTGGTTCACGTCCGCACCAGCCTCTGACCGAGCGCTCTCGTCGAAGCGGCAAGGCCGAGCACGAAGAGAACTGCCGCCACTCCGAAGCCGAGCGCCAGCGCCTCCGCGTTCCACCCGCTGATGAGCAGGCTTCGCATCCCTTCGACCAAGTAGGAGACGGGGTTCACGGTCGCGACCCAGTAGAACCAGTCGGTAGTGATCAGGTTGCGCGGCATGTTGACGGACGAGAAGAACAGGAAGACGAGCGTCAGGGGCGCGAGGGCCTGCACAGCCTGACCGGATCCCGTGCGAAGGCCGATGAAGATCCCGACCGTGCCGAACCCGAGCAGGGTGAGCAGGAAGAGGATCACGAGCACGACGATGCCGAGAGGACCGGCTTCGACACGGGCGCCAGCCGCATAGCCGATCCCGAGAAACAGCGCGGCCTGGATGATCCCGAGTGCGAGAGCGCCTCCGAGTTGCGCGAGGACGAGGGCCTCGCCACGCATCGGCGTCAGGGCCATCCGGTTGATGAACCCGCTCTCGACGTCCGTCGCGATCCCCTGTCCGGTGTTCGCGATCATCACCATCGAGCCGTTCATGAAAGCGACCGTGAGCGCGAAGCTCGTGAAGTTCGTCGTCGGAAAGCCGGGGATATCCGTCGACTTGCTGAGCCCCGACGAGACGATCGCGAACAGGATCAGCGGGAAGAGGAGCGCGGAGGCGACCCCACCCGAGTCGCGCAGCGTCCGCGAGACCGAACGCTTGGAGAGCAGACGCAGCTGCGTCGTGAACGAGACGCCCAGCGGGAGACGTTCGGCGTGCTGCACTTAGTGCCCCCAGCCGGAAATACGCTCGTGCCCTGACGGCTGCAAAGCGGCGCCGGTCGGTGTCCTCGGTCGCGTCCGTCTCCTCCGGATACGAACGCTCCCTGCGTCCTTGTCCGGCTTGCTTTTCGCCGTCAGGAGCATGACCGTATTTCCGACCGGGAGCACTTAGGAGTCGCTGGGGCGCACTTCGATCACCGATTTTCCGATGGTGATGAGGTCTCCGGGAGCGAGAAGCGTGAGCGCCGCGATTCGCTTGCCGTTCACCCAGGTGCCGTTCAGCGAGTGGAGATCCTCGATCACCACGGCGCCCTCGACGAGACGTATCGCTGCATGCCGGCGCGAGATCTCGCGGTCGGCGACCACGACGTCGACCCCCTCGCGCCCGATCACGAGCGCGCCGTCGACCCGGAGGCGCTGGCCCGCGAGCGGACCCTCGCGGATGACCAGCGTCCACGTGGGGGACGTGGAATCCGCCTCGATCTGGTGGACTCGCCGCTCGGCCATCCAGACCTTCAAGACCTCCGTCGGCACGCGCTCGATCTTGCTGCGTCCACCTACGGCCGCCTCGAGGTCGGACTCGGGTTCGGCCGCGGGTGCTGGCTCTGCCTCCTCACCCTGACCCGCACCCTCGAGCTTGCGCCCGGTCTTCTCGAGGAAGACGTCGTCCAGCGTCGGGGCGTGGAGCTCGAGGTCAGCAATCAGGATCCCTGCGCCGTCGAGGGATCGGACGATGTCCACGATGTTCACCGACCGATTCGTGAGGCGCACGGCGATGGCGTTGTCGGCACCGCTCACGATCTCTCCGAACCGTCCGAGGGCGCTCGCGGTGCGCGCCCGGTCGTCCTCGCGCTCGGGAACCACCTCGACCGTCGCCCGCCCAACCTCGGCCTTGAGCTCGGCCGGTGTGCCCTCGGCGACGATGTGGCCGTGATCGATGATCCCGACTCGATCGGCGAGGACGTCCGCCTCTTCGAGGTACTGCGTCGTCAGGAAGATCGTGACGCCCTCGTCCTTCGCGAGGCGGCGCACCTCCTCCCAGAGGGCGGTGCGGCTCTGGATGTCGAGGCCGGTGGTCGGCTCGTCGAGGAACACGATCGACGGCCGATGGACGAGCGAGAGCGCGAGGTCGAGCCGCCGCCGCATGCCGCCCGAGAACGTCCCGATCTTCCGATCACCTGCGCCGGAGAGGCCGACACGGTCGAGCAACTCCTCCCCGCGTACCCGTGATTCCGCGCGGGAGAAGCCATGCAGGCCGGCCTGAAGGCGAACGTGCTCGCGACCGGTCAGCAGCGGATCGACGGCGGCATCCTGCAGCGCGACCCCGATCACCCGACGCACCTCTGCACCCTGCTTCGCGATGTCGAAGCCCCCGACCGTGGCGCGGCCGCCACTCGGCGGAAGCAGCGTGACGAGCATCTTCACGGTCGTCGACTTCCCCGCCCCATTCGGTCCCAGGAAACCGTAGATCTCGCCGTCTTCGACGTGAAGGTCGATGGCGTCCACCGCTCGTGGCCCCTTCTTGAACTCCCGGACGAGACCCTGGACTTCGATCGCGCGGTCGGACATCGCTACGCAGGCACCTCGACCCTGAACGTGCAATCACGCGAAGGACGAGAACGCCGTCGCTTCGGGATCGACGTCGCCATGCGTGCAAGACTCGCGGGAAAGCAGCGCGGAGTCAAGGTCTCTGGAGCTCGGGATCTTCGTGCGTCGCTCAGGTGAGTGAGAAGCCGCTCGATCTCACCAACGCGTGAGAAACAGCACGAGCCGACGAGTCATACGAGGCCTCGGCGCTTCACCGGCCTTGACCCCGGCTTTCGCTCCGCCGAGAAGAACCTCGAGCCGCGTGCAGTCCTCCTCACGGTCTTTCCGGTACGCCCGCTCGAAGAACGGCTTGGCGATCCCTGGCAACCCCGTTACCTCAGGCACCCAAACACCGTGGACTCGCGTGCCGCCTCCGGGCGCCTCCTCGAGCGTGAAGCTCCCCCGGGGTGACACCGACGTCCCCGGCCCTCGTTGGACGGCAGAGCCGTTCCACTCGATCCGTCGCGGCGGGTCGTAGTCGATCCACTCCAGATCGAGCGTCGGCGCGTCCTTCCCCTCGCCACCTTTGCCGCCAGTGAGACGCTCGATGATGGTCGGGCTCTGTGCCAGCGTGAACCGGTAGGTCGTTCCCAGACGGACCGGCCCGTCGGTCAGCTTCTCTGCCGCATCGAACTGACCGAGCCAGATCGGCATATTCTCGCCGTCGGCCAGGTATTCAAAGACCTCGTCGACACGACGCTCGACGTCGAAGTCGATCTCGGTTCGCACCACATCCACTGCGACCTCCTTCCCGGCACGTAGACGGCTGCCTTGGGCAGGCAAGAGACCTGTCTCATGCTCTCACGCTACGGTGTCAGTTGGACGGGCCGCCGTCAAGGCGACAATACGCGTCACCCATTTGGCTGATCCCGCCCACGCCTTGGGGCCGAGACGGTGTTACGATCGCCTCGGCGTGACCATCGACTTCCACGCTCATCTCGCGCGCGAGGATCCGCATGCGCCGCCCTTCCTGCGTCACCTCTTCGACGTCGACGGATACCTCGAGCGACAGGCCGCCGCCGGGATCGAGCTCACCGTCCTCTCGCACGCGCTCTCCGACCTCGAGGGAACCGAGCGCGAGCTCGAGGAGGCGAAGGCCGAGCACGACTTCCTCGCGGACCTCGTCGCGCGCAATCCGGATCGGTTCGTGGCGCTCGCGGGCATCGACGTCTTCGGCGGCGCGCCGTGGCTTGCGGAGGCCGAGCGAGCGCTCGACGCGGGCTTCGCCGGCTTCTGCTTCCCAACGAGCCGCGGCGGCAGGTACCTCGACTCGGCGGAGGCGCAGGACGCGTTCGCGCTCGCGAACGAGAGACGGGCGGTGCTCTTCATGCATCCATCGGAGTCGGCGATCACCGTCGAGCGGACGGGCGACCCGGTTCTCGAGGCATGGATCGGGCTTCCCTACGACACGGGCATCTGCCTGTCCCGGATGCTCCTCGCCGACACCCTCTCGCGGTACCCGAACCTGAATCTCGTCGCCGCTCATTCGGGAGGAGCACTTCCGATGGTCCTCGGGCGCCTCGACCACGTTCTCGCAAGCTTCGAGCGACGGGCGAAGATGAAGGGCGGAGGCGGGCCTCCGGGTGGCGGAGGACCTCCCGAGGGCAAGGGGCCGCCAGGTGACGACGGACCGCACAAGGGCCCTCCGGCCGATGCAGTTCCGATGGAAGCGGCGCTCGAGCCTTCCCTCGAGGGACGGCCGCCGAGCGAGCGGGTCAGCCAGCTCTACCTCGATACGGCGGGATACCACCCGGCCGCGGTTCGGGCCGCGATCGCCGCGGTCGGCGTCGATCACGTCGTCGTCGGCACGGACTACCCGCCGGTCGGCGAATCGCCGAGGCCGATGCTCGACGCGATCGACGGCCTCGACCTGGCGCAGGACGATCACGACAAGATCTCGTTCGCCAACGCACGACGGTTGCTCGCCCGCGGTCCGGGCGAGCCCGGTTGATCGGAATCCAAAGCAGGGAGGAGTACCGATGGCAGTCGATACGTCGGAGAAGCAGGCGCTTCTGACGAGGTACGTCGAGGACCTGAACGAGGTGGCGCCGACCCGAGAGTTCGTTCCCTTCGTGAAGAAGTGGTTCGCGCCGGATTGCACGCTGACGATCCACCATCGGGCTGAGGGGCTCGAGGCCTCGAAGGTCATCTGGGAGAACTTTCTCCCCGTCGGCGGAAACGCTCCCCGGGTGGTGTTGCAGAGGATCTACAAGGTCGAGGACGGACGGGTGTACTCCTGGCGCCAGCTCGAGGGCGGCAATGCCCCGAAGCCGTTGTACGGGATGCAGGAGACGGCATTCAACGACCGTGGCCTGATCTCTGAGATCGTCATCCACTCGGTTCAGGACAAGCCCGAGGTCGAGGTCGATCCCGCTGCCGAGAAGACGCGCCTCGCGCGGATGTTTCTCGCATTCGCCGACGTCTTCAACGACTTCTTCGTCACCGGCGACACCGGCCCGGTCGAGGAATGGTGCGATCCCGACGTCCGCATGATCATCGACAGCGCCTTCCACGGGATGGGCGTCATCGGGCCGCACAACCGGATCAACGCCAGCGCGACATTCTCGCTGCGCGACGTCGAGCCGCTCGGGGAGGACAGCGTCCGCGCCGTCGTCGACTTCAAGGACTGGGGCGGCGTGGACGGCGCGATGCCGTGGGAGGTTACCTTCACCCCGGAGGACAAGGTCCGCAAGCTCGCGCTCACGCTGGCTCTGTAGATGAAAGGGCGGGTCGTCTTCGTCATCAAGGTTAATCCCGGGATGAACGAGGAGTTCCTCGCGGCGTACGAGTCGATGCGCTACGACGTCGCCCGCGGCGTGAAGGGGCACATCGTCGACCAGGTGTGCCAGGCGCCGGACGACGAGTCGAGCTGGCTGATCACGAGCGAGTGGGAGAGCCTCGACGACTTCCTCGCCTGGGAGGCGACGGAGGAGCACAGAGAGCTTGCAAGGCCACTGCGCGACTGCATGGCCGAGGCGCGTTCGTACAAGTACCTCGTCCGCGAGGAGACGCGGGCACCGGATGCGGGTGCTTCCGGGGCATGACATTGGCTCCATCGAGGAGGGAGAGATGAGAGAGGTCGAGTCGCACGAGACCGCAACCGGGCACGGGGAGGCGGCGCCCCGAGAGGCTGGCGACGATCTGCTGCAGCCGTTCCGAGGCCGGCGGACCTACCTGAGCCTGACCACCTACCGCCGTGACGGAAGTCCTGTGACGACGCCCGTCTGGTGCGTCGTGGACGACGACCGAGTGCTCATGCGAACGGACTCCGAGTCCTACAAGGTGAAGCGGATGCGCCACAACCTGTCCGTCTCGATCGCAGCGTGCGACTCCCGTGGCAAGGTGCGGAGCGAAGCGATCTCAGGAGAGGCCGAGGAGCTTCCCGCAACGGAGAAGAAGCGGATCGAGCGCCTGCTCCTGCGCAAGTACCCGGTCGGGCTCGGGGCCGAGATCGCGTTCCTCCGACCCGTGCACTCGCTGGCGGGAGCACTCGGTCGGGGGCATAAGCGCGGCAACCCGCTGTTCTTCGCGATCAACCCCATACGGAACTCGTCTGTCGGGCGCATGATGTTCGCCGCCCTACCCTGGCTGAGCGATGTGGTCTCCATGGGCGCAGCTGCGGTATGAGACGAACCGGGAACCGGCAGACTCGTGACGATGTCTGGGGCGACGCCCCGGACTGCTGTCGGTAGAATCGCCGTCGCATGGCCCCCGGCTCGACGACAGTGATCTGCATCTCCCGTCTCGCCGGCGCCAACGGCGAGGCTGTCGGGCGTCTCGTTGCTGACCAGCTTCGCTTTCGCTTCGTCGACGAGGAGATCGTGGAGCGGGCCGCGGCCAAGGTTGGGGTCGACCTCGACCTCGTGGCAGACGTCGAGGCCCGGAGGTCACTCACCCGCCGTGTGCTAGAGGAGGTGCTGCGGGATGCGGCCGGCGCCTCGATGCTGAGCGGTGTCGCGCCGCCACACGACGAGACCGGGCGCAGCGACGACTACCGGGCGCTGATCGAGCAGGTCGTTCGCGAGACCGCCGAGGAGGGCCAAGTCGTGATCGTCGCGCACGCCGCGTCGATCCCGCTCGCCGGGACCCCCGGTCTCTTGCGGGTGCTCGTCACGGCCCCAGCCGACGTACGATCCGGACGGCTCGCGCAGGAGCTCGAGCTGAAGGAATCAGACGCGAAGAAGCTCGTCAAGCAGAGCGATCTCGCTCGCGACGACTATCTGAAGCGCTTCTACGGGGTCAAGCAGGAGCTCCCGACGCTCTACGACGTCGTGGTCAATACCGACCACGTGACCCCCGAGCTGGCCGCCCGTCTCGTCCTCGTGGCCGCCGGCCCCGGCGCAGAATAACCCGTCGGGGCGCTGGACGCCCCAGGCGCAACCCCTTATGCTGTCGCACGACGGATGGGCAACCGAGGCGTCAAGCGAGGCGTGATCGTCGCGCGGATCAAGCCGGGCGCGGAGGAGCACGTCGCCCGGATCTTCTCCGAGTCGGACGGCAGCGAGCTTCCCGCCCTCGCCGGCGTCGTCCATCGGAGCCTCTTCGTGCTGGACGACATCTACGTCCACTACGTCGAGACCGACGCAGACTTCGAGGCAGCCGTTGACCAGATTCGCGAGCATCCGCTCTTCAAGGACGTCTCCAGCCGGCTCGATGAGTACATCTCGCCGTACGACCCCGAGACCTGGCGATCTCCGAAGGACGCGACGGCGCGAGAGTTCTACTCCTGGGACGCCGACGCCGACTCGGACCGTTGACCGGGACGTTGAGCGACCAACCGCTCGAATCCGCGCTCGCGTACCTCGATGCCGGCGAGTTCGAGCGCGCGCGGGAGGCGGCGCTCGCGGGCCTCGCCGAGCGTCCCGATGATCCCGGACTCCTGCGCCTGGCAGGCAGGGCGAGCGCCGAGCTCGGGCTCGACGACGCGGTCGGCTACCTCGAGCGCGCGGCGGCCGCCGATCCCGGCGCTGCCGAGACGTGGCACGACCTCGGCGACGCGCTCTCGGGCCTGGGTCGCCTCGAGCCCGCGCGGCAAGCCTTCAGCCGCGCGATTCAACTCACACCGGACGACGTGCAGGCGCTCCTCGACGTCGGTCTGGCGTCCCTCGCCGCCGGGAAGACTGGAGACGCTGTCGCCCACCTGAAGCGAGCGATTCAGCTCGACCCGGCAAACGTGACTGCACACCGTGCCCTCCTCTCGATCTACCGGCGCGATGGCGAGCTGGGTTCCGCGCTGACCTCGGCGAAACGGGTCGAGGAGCAGCTGCCGGACGACCCGATCGCGATGCTCGACGTCGCCGAGATCTGCCTCGAGCTCGGCCGCTACGACGAATCCGCGGCCGCCTTCGTGCGCCTGCGGGGCGCCGACGTCGACCCCGCGCACGAGGTGTACGTCTACCACGGCATGATCGAGGTCGAGATTCGCCGCAACCGCCTCCGTCGTGCGCTCGACCTCGCGATCGAGGCGACGGGGATCGACCGGCTCGGTCGCACCACCGACATCCTCGCCTACGTCGTCGGCCAGGTCTTCGGCGAGCAGGACCGTCCCGGGCCGTCCCGGGCAGAGGTCGACGCAGCCCTCACCGCATCGCGTGCAGAGCATCGACGCCTTCTTGGAGAAGCCCTTGTCGCCTGAAGTCGCCACACCCCCACGAGAGTCCGCCCAGGTCGAGTGGACGAAGTGCCCGTCGTGCGACGCATTCGTCTATCACAAGCGGCTTCGGCGAAATCTCGGCGTCTGTCCCGAGTGCAACTTCCATTTCCGTCTGGCCGTGAAGCAGCGCCTCGAGCAGCTGCTGGACGAGGAAAGTCTGGTCGACCTGAGCGAGGGGATCGAGCCGCTGGATGCGCTGGTCTTCGTCGACTCGAAGCCGTACGCCGAGCGCCTCGTCGCCGCGCAGCGCAAGACCGGCAAACGAGAGGGTGCGATATACGGGACCGCGACGATCGACGGCCACCCGATCGTCGTCGCCGCGATGGACTTCGCGTTCATCGGCGGCAGCATGGGAAGCGCCGTGGGCGAGGCGATCACGAGAGCCGCCGAGCTCGCGCTCGAGACCCGCGCTCCGCTTCTCTGCATCGCCGCCTCGGGAGGGGCGAGGATGCAGGAAGGCTGCGTGTCGCTCATGCAGATGGCGAAGACGAGCCAGGCGATCGCGCGCCTCCACGAGGAGGGCGTGCTGTACATCTCGCTACTGACCGACCCGACCTACGGCGGCGTGACCGCCTCGTTCGCGACGCTCGGAGACGTTCTGATCTCCGAGCCGTCGAGCTACGTCGGCTTCGCTGGCCCCAAGGTGATCGAGCAGACCATCCGCGAGCAGCTGCCGGATGGCTTCCAGACGGCCGAGTTCCTCCTCGACCACGGGATGCTCGACATCGTCGAGCCACGGGAGAACCTGCGTCAGACCCTCCGCAAGCTGCTCGCCCTCCACGCGCTCGCCGAGTCCGCTCGACTCGAGCCGGATGCGCTGAACGAGCGGCTTCCCGATGCTGAAGGGGTAGCACCTGTGAAGGACCCGGACACGTCGCCCAGGCGCGCGGCGTGGGACGTCGTCCAGCTTGCACGTCACACGGATCGACCGAACACTCTCGAGTACATCGGCTTTGTCTTCGACGACTTCCAGGAGCTCAACGGCGACCGACTCTTCGACCAGGACGGCGCCATCGTGTGCGGTGTCGCTCGCCTCGGAGAGCTCGCCGTCGTGGTGGTCGGCCACCAGAAGGGGCACACGACCAGCGAGATGATGGAGCGCAACTTCGGAATGCCCCAGCCCGATGGCTACCGTAAGGCGCTTCGTCTCATGAACTACGCGGCGAGGTTCGGGATGCCGATCGTCACCTTCGTCGACACGCCCGGCGCCTACCCCGGGGTCGGGGCCGAAGAGCGCGGCCAGTCGATTGCGATCGCCCAGAGCATCATGGAGATGTCACGCCTGCCCGTTCCGATAGTGACGATCGTGACCGGCGAGGGCGGAAGCGGCGGGGCGCTCGCGCTCGCCGTCGGCGACCGCGTGCTCATGATGGAGAACGCCTACAACTCCGTGATCAGCCCGGAAGGGTGCTCGACCATCCTCTTCAAGGATGCCGCTCAGGCCGCCCGTGCCGCCGAGGCACTCCGGCTTACGGCGCCTGACCTCGTTCGCCTCGGAATCATGGACGCGATCGTCACGGAGCCGGCCGACGGCGCGCACGCCGATCCTGCGGGCGCGGCCGCGAACGTCAAGACCGCCATCTCGAGTAGCCTCGGGGAGCTCCTCGGCGTTTCTCGCGACGAGCTGCTCGAGCGTCGATACGACCGCTTCCGGGCCTTCGGAGCCCCGGGGCGTCAATCCGTTCTGCCCGCGACAGGAGAGAGCTGATGACCGATGCCGACAAGGGCGAAGCCCCAGACCGCGAGTTGATCGAGTCAGTCTGGCAGGAAGCGCGCGACCTCATCAAGAAGCTCGAGGGCACCACCGTGCAACGGCTGCGCGTCGAGGCC
>JBBQXH010000051.1:0-10803 GCA_038209835.1 Gaiellales bacterium
CCCCGACCTGGCAGGAACCACCGATCCGGAGATGTCGTTCAGCGTGCTGCCGGACGGCTCCGTCGTCGGGAGCGGCGCGGAGTGCGACGCGGTGGTCCTCGAGCGCCTCGCGGGATTTCTCGGCGAGCGCCTCGTCGCACCGTTCGACGCCGTCGCCGTCCGGCAGGGAGCGCTTCGCTGGGCTCTAGCGGGGAGGCGCGTGAACGTCGAGCAGATCGAGCTCCCCGGGGGCACCGGCGCGAATGAGATCATGGTCGCGATCGGTCCCGACGGATCGCGAACCGTCGTCGTCGACGGGCAGGAGCGCGACGCGTTCGAGGGATCGCTCGCCGAGGCAGTTGATGCGCTCGAACGCTTCGGACGCGCGCGGCATTGCGAGTTTGTAGCTCGTGCAGCGAACGTCGCCGGGCGCTGGGAGCTCACCGTCGACCCGCTGTAGAGCCTCCAGAATCGCCGCTACCCTCTAGGCATGTCTTCCAACTACGGAGCTCTCGAAGGCCTCCTCCGCATGGGCGAGGGGCGCCGCCTCAAGCGGCTTGCCCAGCAGGCTGACTACGTCGCATCCCTCGAGCCGGAGTTCGAAGCCCTCTCAGACGGCGACCTCGCCGCGAAGACCGCCGAGTTCAAGCAGCGCCTGGAGAACGGAGAGCCGCTCGAAGAGCTCGTGTTCGAGGCGTTCGCCGCCGTGCGCGAGTCCGCGAAGCGGTCGCTCGGGATGCGGCACTTCGACGTTCAGGTGATGGGCGGCATCGTCCTTCACGAAGGCGATATCGCCGAGATGAAAACGGGTGAGGGCAAGACGCTCGTTGCGACCATGCCGCTGTACCTGAACGCGCTCGCCGCAGGGAACGTCCATCTCGTGACCGTGAACGACTATCTAGCCCAACGCGACGCGGAATGGATGGGTCCCGTCTACGCGGGCGTCGGCATGCGCGCCGCGTCGTTGCGGAACATGATGCCCTTCGCCGAGAAGCAGGAGGCGTACGCCGCAGACGTGACCTACGGGACGAACTCGGAGTTCGGGTTCGACTATCTGCGCGACAACATGGCCGTGGCAATCGACAACTGCGTCCAACGCAGTCACGCGTATGCGATCGTCGACGAGGTCGACTCGATCCTGATCGATGAGGCACGCACGCCGCTCATCATCTCGGGCGAGCCGGAGACCGCGGCCAAGACGTACTACGACATGGCGCGAATCGTCCGCCAGCTGAAGGGTGTTCCGGCGAAGTTCGTCCCGAAGGCGCAGAAGACCGAGGACCCGGAGGACGACGCCGACTACGAGTACGACGAGAAGTTCAAGACAGTGTCGCCACACGAGTCGGCAATCGAGCAGGTCGAGGCCGCGCTCGGCATCGACAACCTCTACGACCCGCGGAACGCGCAGCTCGTCAACCACTTGATCCAGGGGCTCAAGGCCGAGTCGCTCTACCACCTCGACGATGAGTACGTGGTTGTCGACGGCGAGGTCAAGATCGTTGACGAGTTCACGGGCCGGATCATGGAGGGACGGCGCTGGTCGGAGGGGCTCCATCAAGCGGTCGAGGCCAAGGAGGGCGTCGGCATCAAAGAGGAGCATGTCACCCTCGCGACGATCACCTTGCAGAACTACTTCCGGCTCTACGAGAAGCTCGCGGGCATGACCGGAACCGCCAAGACCGAGGAGAAGGAGTTCCAGGAGATCTACGACCTCTCGGTCGTCGAGATCCCTACGAACGTTGCCGTGGCACGCGACGATCGCAACGACTACATCTACAAGACCAAAGAGATCAAGTACCAGGCGGTCATCGACGACATCAGGGAGAGACACGAGATCGGGCAGCCCGTCCTCGTGGGGACGATCTCCGTGGAGATCTCTGAGCACCTGTCGAGGCTCCTCACTCGCGCCGGGGTGCCGCACACTGTCCTCAACGCGAAGCAGCACGAGCGCGAGGCCGAGATCATCATGGACGCCGGGGAGCCCGGTGCCGTGACGATCGCCACGAACATGGCCGGACGAGGCGTCGACATCAAGCTCGGCGAGGGCGTCCGCGAGGTCGGCGGCCTCTACGTGCTCGGTACCGAGCGCCACGAGTCACGGAGGATCGACAACCAGCTACGCGGCCGTGCGGGTCGCCAGGGAGACCCGGGAGCGTCGCGCTTCTACCTGTCCGCCCAGGATGACCTCGTCCGCCTGTTCGCGGGCGATCGCATCTACTCGATCATCGACAAGTTCAAGCTCCCGGACGACGAGCCGATGGAGGCCGGGATCCTCACGAAGCAGATCGAGAATGCGCAGAAGAAGGTCGAGGAGCAGAACTTCGTCACGAGGAAGAACGTCCTGAAGTACGACGACGTGATGAACGTGCAGCGTATGGTCATCTACGAGCAGCGCCGCAACGTCCTCGAGGGCGAGGACATGTCGAGCGACATCGGCGACTGGATGGACGAGGTGATCGAGCGCGCGGTGCTCCAGCACACCGAGGGCGACCACTCCGAATGGAACATCGACAGCCTGTTCGCCGAGATGGCTGGTCTCTACGAGACCGAGATCCAGCCGGATGAGCTGAATCTCTCGGCCATGACTCGCGAGGAGCTCGTCGAGGAGTTCCAGGACGACGCCCGCGACGCCTACGAGGCGAAGGAGGAGACGCTCGGATCGGAGCTCATGCGCGAGGTCGAGCGGTACCTGGTCCTCCAGGTGGTCGACGTCCGCTGGCGCGAGCATCTCGAGTCGATGGAGTACCTTCGCGAGGGCATCCATCTGCGCGCTATGGCGCAGAAGGACCCGCTCGTCGAGTACCGCTCCGAGGGCCACGTCATGTTCGAGGAGCTGGGCGCGGCGATCCGCGAGGAGGTCGTTCGCTACCTCCTCCGGGTCGAGCTCGCACAGGAGGAGGCCGCGGCGCTCCAGCCCGAAGCGCCCGACGAGCACCTCGTCTACGAGCACGAGTCGCTGGCCGGATCTGAGGCGATCGCCGCCGCCGGCGTCGAGGAGAACGGCGGTGGAGTCGCGGCCGCCACGGCCTCCGTGGTCACGCAGCGCGTCGTTGCCGACGCCGAGCGTATCGGGCGGAACGATCCGTGCCCGTGCGGCTCCGGCAAGAAATACAAGAAGTGTCACGGAGCCTGATCGGTGCCTGACCGTACGACGATCGAGAGCGATCTCGAGGAGTTGAGGGCCCAGCTCGGGTGGGTCCGTGATTACCTTTGACCCGGTTCGCCTGCGTTCCCGCCTGTCGGAGCTCGAGGCGACGATGGGCGAGCCCGGATTCTGGGACGATCAGCAGCGTGCTGCCAAGCTTTCGTCCGAGCACGCGCGGCTGACGAAGCGTCTCGATCAGTACGAGAGCCTGGCGACCGAGGTCGACGACCTCGCAGAGCTCTCGGCAATCGCCTCCGACGACGGCGAGCTCGAGGAGATCGCGCTCACGATCGCTCCGCTGAAACGTCAGCTCGAGCGCCTCGAGGAGGCCGCGCTCTTCCGCGGCGACTACGACGGGGGAGACGCGGTCGTGACCATCCACGCGGGGACGGGGGGGACGGACGCCCAGGACTGGACGGAGATCCTCCTGCGGATGTACCTGCGCTGGGCCGACGATCGGGGCTTCACGGCCGAGTTGGTGGAGGCCTCTCCCGGGGAGGAAGCCGGTCTCAAGTCCGCGACGTTTACCGTCTCGGGAGAGAACGCCTACGGCGTCCTGAAGGCCGAACGGGGCGTTCACCGGCTCGTACGCCTCTCGCCGTTCGACCAGGCGCATCGACGCCACACCTCGTTCGCCCAGGTGATCGTGAGCCCGCTCGTACCTGAGAGCGCCGGCGTCGAGATCGACGAGGCAGATCTCCGGATCGACACGTACCGCGCCAGCGGTGCCGGCGGGCAGCACGTGAACAAGACCGACTCCGCCGTGCGCATCACGCATCTCCCTACGGGGATCGTCGTCCAGTGCCAGAATGAACGGTCGCAGCTCTCGAACAAGAACACCGCTATGCGGATCCTCAGGAGCCGGATCGTGGAGCTCGAGCAGGAGAAGCGCGAGGCCGAGCTGGCGGCGGAACGTGGCGCTGCCCAGGACATCGGGTTCGGCAGTCAGATCCGCAGCTACGTTCTGCATCCGTACCAGCTCGTCAAGGATCACCGGACTGGGCTCGAGGAGGGGAATGCCCAGGCCGTTCTCGACGGACGGCTCGACGAGCTGATCCACGGGTACCTGCTGGCCCAGGCGGCAGGGAAGGTCGCGTGAGCGGGCGTTTCGGTACACTCGGGCGTCGAGGAAAGAACGGGGCGCGCGCCTGCGGATTGGCGCCGCGCAAGGACTTACGCCTACCTCCCCGAAACTCCGCGAAGTGACTGCTGCACAGGATCCAGAGCTGACTCGGCACACGCCCCGGTCGAATGGCGTGCCGTCGGCTGCCGTCTCGGAGACGGACGCGGCCCCCGCGGTGGGGCGCCCGATGATCGTCTTCGACGCGGTCACGAAGATCTACGAGCCGAACATCGCGGCGCTCAGTGAGGTCTCGTTCACGATCGAGCGCGGTGAGTTCGTGTTCCTCGTCGGCGCCTCCGGCTCGGGCAAGTCGACCATGATCCGGCTGATGCTGAAGGAGCTCGAGCCAACGGACGGCCGAATCATCATCGGAGGTCGGGAGCTCGGGCGCTTGCAGCGGAAGCTGATCCCGCTCCTTCGCCGCAACATCGGGTGCGTGTTCCAGGACTTCAAGCTCCTGCCCAACCGCACGGCGTTCGAGAACGTCGCATACGCGCTCAAGGTGCAGGGAGAGCCGAAGCGCGAGATCCGTGCGAAGGTGCCCGAGGTGCTGAACCTCGTCGGGCTCTCGCACAAGATGAGCTCGTTCCCGGACGAGCTCTCGGGCGGCGAGCAGCAGCGGGTCTCGATCGCCAGAGCGTTCGTCAACCACCCACCCGTCCTCATCTGTGACGAGCCGACGGGGAACCTCGACCCCGATACCTCGGTCGGGATCATGCAGTTGCTCTACCGGATCAACCAGACGGGGACGACGATCGTCATGGCCACGCACGACCGGGAAATGGTCGACAAGATGCGCCGCCGCGTGATCGCGCTCGAAGAGGGCAAGCTTCTCCGGGACGAGCGCCGCGGAGGGTACGGATGAGCGAGGGACGCTAGTTGGAGCGCTTCAAGCTCTTCGTCGGCGAGGCGACGCGCTCGATCTTCGCCAACCTCTCGACGACCGTCGCCGCGACGATGACGGTGCTGATCGGCATGTTCCTGCTCGGTCTCTTCATCGCCCTCGGCTCGTGGGTGGTCTCCTGGACCGATCACGTGAAGAAGGAGGTCGAGGTCAAGGTCTACTTCTGCGCGCCGCTCACGTGCGACGGGTACGCCAAACCCAAGGAGATCAATGCGGTGAAGGAGCAGCTGCTCGCGATGCCCGAGGTCAAGAACATCGTCTTCGTATCGCGGGAGAAGGCGCTCGAGCGGATGAAGAAGCAGACGCCCGAGCTGGCCCAGAACCTCGTCGGCAACCCGCTTCCCGACGCCTATGAGGTGACGCCGAACCGGGCCGAGGACGTCGACATTATCGCGGGCAATCTGCAGCCGGCACCCGCCGGGGTGGACAAGGTCGACTACGCAAAGAAGAAGACGAACCGGATCCTGAAGGTCGCGGGGATCATCGAGCTGGTCTTCCTCATTGCTGCGTTCCTGCTGCTCATCGCGTCCACCATTCTGATCGCGAACACGATCCGCCTCTCGATCTTCTCGAGACGGCGGGAGATCGAGGTGATGAAGCTCGTCGGCGCGACGAACTGGTTCGTCCGCGGCCCGTTCATGCTCGAGGGATTGATCTGCGGGTTCGTCGGGAGCGTCGTCGCCGTTGTCCTGCTCTTCATCGGACAGAAGCTCGCGCTGCCCGCCATCTTCAGCAACACGATCAAGAACGCAGGGACGGACGTCCATGCGTGGAGCTTCGGCCTCGTCGCGCTGATACTCGTCGCGGCCGGGCTTCTTCTCGGCGCACTCGGCTCGGGCATCACGCTCCGGCGCTTCCTCAAGATCTGAGCCTGGATCCAGGCTGAGAGCGGAGTCCCGGGAGCGGACGGGGGATCCTGGCCCTATACTCATGCATCACCAACATTCGCGGATGAGACGAGCGAGTGCGATCGGATGCGGCCTGGTGCTGCTCGCCGGAGCGGTTACCTCTGCGCTGTACCTCCGACATCATGCGGCTGCCGTTCGGGCCGCTGACCCTGTCCCCGCCACGTGGCATCACGGGCCTCTCCGGGGGATCGGGCCCTTTCCGCAGCCTGCTGCGCCCGCCACCGCGCCTCCAGCGCTCGACCAGGTGCGCCAAGCGCTCGCGCAGGCGTACTACAGGCATGTCTCGGCGGCGCTGCTCTCGCGGCCGTCGATTCCGCTGATGCTCGAGCAACTCGGGGATCCCTACACCGAGTATCTCGACCCCGAGGCGTACGCAACGCTGCAGCAGGGCCTCAGCCGGAAGTATTTCGGCGTCGGCCTTCGGGTAGACCGCACGGACGGCGGGCTGCTCGTCACCGCGTCGATGGAGGGGCCCGCCCGGCAGGCTGGGATCCGTCCGGGTGACGTCATCGTCTCGATCGACGGCGAGCCCGCCGCCGGGATCCCGTTCGACAGATCGCTCGCGCTGATCAAGGGAGCGGAAGGAACCGTCGTGGCGCTCGAGGTTCTCCGACCCGGGGAGAAGGACGCGATGCGATTCGACGTCGTCCGTCGCGGAATCGAGCTGTCCGCCGTGCGCTCGAGGCTCCTCGTGTCCGCCGGTCATCGCATCGGTTACGTTCGGATCGCCTCGTTCCTCGGGAACGCGGCTGAGCGGGTCGAGGCAGCAACCCATGAACTCCTCGCCCGCGGTGCCGAGGGCTTCGTCATCGATCTTCGCGACGACCCGGGGGGATACCTGACACAGGCGATTCGTGTCGCGTCTCTCTTCCTCCAGAAGGGTGTCGTCTGCTCGACGAGCGGTGTAAACCAGGCGACTCGCATCTTCACGGTGTCAGGTGCCGCGATCGACACGAAACGTCCGATCGCCGTGCTCGTCGACCGGCGAAGCGCAAGCGCCGCAGAGATCGTCGCGGGAGCGTTCCGCGATCACGGAAGGGCAACGATCGTGGGAGGACGCACGTACGGCAAGGCGACGGTGCAGTCGCTGATCGCCCTCTCGAATGGCGGCGCCCTCAAGCTCACGACTGCGACCTACCTGACGCCGAAGGGCTCGAGCATCGGCGGCAAGGGGATCCATCCGCAGGTGAAGGCGAAGGACAACCCTGCAACGCGGCCTGACGAGGCTGTCGTGGCGGCAGCCCGGGTCATCACCGGCCAGCTCTAGGGCAATCTGGGCGATCTGAACGATCTGATCGTCTGCGAGTTGTCGCGGCGGGGGAAGCTCGTCGTCGGGGAGCCCTTCTTCGATCCGAGAACCCCGGTCGTTCTCGACCGGAAGACCGTAGGCGACGCTGGGCGCGGAGACATGGTCGTCGCCTCGGTCGGACGGGGGCGGGCCCGAGTCGAGCGCCGGCTCGGTCCGGCGAACCGGGTCGAGGCGGTACTCGAGGGGTTGCTCTACCACCTGGGCGTCAGGTCGGTGCCGGAGCGGGACGAGGAGGCTCTCCGCGAGACGGAGCTGCTGCCAGACGAGCCCGGCGAGCCTGAGCCGGGGCGAGTCGATCTGAGGGAGCTGCTCGCGTTCACGATCGACCCTGATGACGCGCGGGACTTCGACGACGCGTTGAGCATCCAGCGTGAGGGCGACGGCATCCGTGTCTGGGTGCACATCGCGGACGTCGCAGCCGCGGTGCCTCCCGGCTCCGCGCTCGACCGCGATGCCAGCGACCGAGCGTTCTCCGTCTACGTGCCAGGTCGTGTCGAGCCGATGCTGGCCGAGGCTCTGTCTGCCGGGCTCTGCAGTCTCCTTCCCTCTAGAGACCGCAACTGCGTCACCGTGGAGCTTCCTCTGGGGCCGGGCCTCGACCCAGGCGAGGCCGTCTTCTACCGCAGCATGATCCGGAGCCGCGAGCGCCTGACGTACTCCCAGGTGGAGGCCGCCCTGACGGGCCGAACGCCTCTCTCCTCCGAGCTCGGGGAGGCGCTCGAGCTTGCGAGCGTGGTCGCAGCCGAACTCCGCCGGCGGCGCTACCGCCGCGGCTCGCTCCGTGTCGAGACGGGCGAGGTCACATTCACCTTCGACGGGCGGGGAAGTGTCGAGCGCGCGTGGGTCGAGACGGAGCCACTCGCCCACGGCCTCGTCGAGGAACTGATGATCCTCGCGAACGAGGCGGTCGCAGGGTTGCTCGCAGGCCGTCGTCGCGATGCGCTCTACCGTGTTCACGAGCGACCGGATCCACAGGCGGTCGAGCTGCTCCTGTCGAAGCTTGAGGCGCTCGAGGTGCCGACCCCCTCATTCGAGGAGCACTTGACGCCGGCCGACGCCGCCCGCCTCGCCGCCCAGGCGAGCGTGGACGTTGCCCGCTACGTCGGCGGGACGAAACGCGGGGAAGTGGCATTCCCTGCTCTCGTCCTGCGGGCGCTCAAGCAGGCGAGGTACGACCCCAGGAATCTCGGCCATTCCGGGCTCGCCAGCCGCGCCTACTGTCACTTCACCTCTCCGATCCGCCGGTATCCGGACCTGATCTGCCATCGCGCGCTGCTCAACGAGCTCGGGGTGGCGGACGACCCGCTCCCGGAAGACCTCGCCGGGTCGGCCGAATGGTGCTCCGGACGCGAGCGGGAGGCAACGCACGTCGAGCGTGCGGCTGACGCGATCTGCCTGGCGTTTCTGCTCGAGCGGCGCCTGTTCGAGAGCGGCTGGGACGCTAGCTTCGACGGCGAGATCGTCGGCGTGATCGGGTCGGGCATCTTCGTGCGCTTCGCCGAGGTGTTCGAGGGCTACGTTCCCGTGCGGCGCCTTCCGGGTGACTTCTACGAGCTCGATCCGCTCGGAACCGCCCAGGTCGGGCGGAGAAGCGGAAGGCGCTACCGGCTCGGCGACTCGATCGCCGTCACGGTCGAGTCGGTCGACCGGAGTGCCGGAAAGGTAAACCTCGCACTTTGCGAGAAAATCGCGGCTCGCTGACTTGCGCCGCTCGAGCCATGGCCGTAGTGTCCCCGTTGCGCCGAGCACGGGGCGCCAGTAGGCCGAATCTTCTCCGGTAGGCCGTACGAATCGAGGAAGGCCGTCAGGCCATCCAAGGTGCGGAAAGTTCGCCGGGGTAGAGGACGACAGCGCACCCGGCTCGGCGACTTCTATGGTCCGGCACAGCCTCTGTAGGATCGCAAGATGCCTCGAGGCGATGGAACCAAGCTGATCTCCGACAACCGGCGTGCGCGTCACGACTATGAGCTGCTCGAACGGCACGAGGCGGGCCTCATCCTGACGGGCACCGAGGTCAAGTCGCTGCGCGCCGGGCAGGCGAACATCCAGCACGCGTTCGGCCACATCCGGGACGGCGACGTGTTTCTCGTCGGCGCCAACATCCCGGAGTACCCGCAGGCCAATCGTCGCAATCACGAACCCGACCGCGATCGCAAGCTGCTCCTCCACCGTCGCGAGATCGACTCTCTGATCGGCAAGGTGCAGGAGAAGGGGCTCACGCTCATCCCGACGCGCCTCTACTTCAAGGACGGGAAGGTGAAGATCGAGCTCGCGCTCGCCCGGGGCAAGGACACGCGCGATCGTCGCCGCGACATCGCCGACCGTGAGGCACGTCGCGATATCGAGCGGGCGCTGAAGTCACAGCGCTACACTTCGTGAGACGACATACGGGGGCGATCAGGTTTCGACGTGGTCGGTTCTCCGGATGAGCTGCAAGCCGAGGTCCCCGGTCGGCCTCGTAAATCCACCGGGAAACTGCAAGTGCGAACGACAACGAACTCGCACTCGCCGCCTAGTCACTAGGTAGCGCGTCGGCCCGGTCTCGGCCCGTGGATCGGAATCCGGCGTCAACAAACGGGCTTGCCGCCGAGGGAGAGCCAATCGCCCGAAGCGGGACTCCAAAGGATGGCTAGCCCGTCAGTAGGCCGCCTGCGAGCCGGCCGCCGGGCGAAACGAAAGCGCAGGCTACGCTTGTAGACGCTCACCCCGGTGCGACCGCGGACGCGGGTTCGATTCCCGCCGCCTCCACTTTCCGGCTCAACGGAGCCGATTCCAATGTTAAGACGGGAGGAACGATTAGTCCTCCCGTCCGTCGAGAATTCGCCGAGCTGGTCAAACGCGCGCTCTAGATCACGGTCGTCCTGATGGCCGTAGATGCCAAGCGTCGTGCTCAAGTCGGAGTGCCCGAGCGCCTGCGACGCGGCCTCGATGCCGCCGACCCGGCGCATGTTCCGGGCGAACTCGCCGGCTTTGCTCTCGGCCCTTAGTCGATCCCGGCGAGCTTCTGCCAGCGGGAAGACTCGTGCTTCGAGACGCCGAGATCATCTAGCTTCGTCGCGGAGTCGCGTCGTGTTACTCCGCGGCCGTCTGATCGCTCCCCTTTCTCCCGTGCCTCGGCGAGGAGCTCGCCAGTCGGTCACTGTGACCGATTTCCTCCCGCGCCCGTAATGCGAGCGCCACTTTGTCGTTTCCGCGGGATGACTCGTGCTTCGAGACGCCGTAATCATGGAGAGTGACGCTAGGGGATTCTCCACGCCGGCGAATCTCATTCAGCCTCCCGGTAGCCCGTTCCCCCTCCTCTCGTGCCTCGGCGAGGAGCTCGCGAGTGCGAAAGCCGGAGCCCTTGCCCTTTGAGGGCCCCGGCTTTCGAACCGAGGAGCCGTGCGGTTGATAGCGCTACAGGAGTGAGCGCCCCGACTCGGATCTGCGAGCTCG
>JBBQXH010000052.1:0-10801 GCA_038209835.1 Gaiellales bacterium
GAGATCCACCCCACGCTAGACAATCATCCGCAGGACGGGGCACCGATCCTCCGCGAGGAGGGCTACCCCGAGGTGCTCATCGAGGGCGTGTTGAGCCATGCCGAGCATCTGGCGATGCCTCGTGACACGCCCCTGAAGAAGACGTTGTTTGCCTGCGACGAGCTCTCAGGCTTCGTCTGCGCGTGCGGCTACGTGCGACCGGAGGGAATCGAGACGCTCGAGCCGAAATCGGTTCGCAAGAAGCTGAAGCAGCCTTCGTTCGCTGCCGGTGTGCATCGCGACGAGGTCTATCGCGGCGCCGAGGAGCTCGGTGTCGACCTCGACGAGCACATCGCCTTCGTCATCGCCGCGCTGCGACCGATCGCCCCCGAGTTAGGTTTGCCGCAAGCCGGCCGGTAGGCCGGTGCGCAGCGGACGGCAAAGCCGGCCGCGAAGTTCAGGCCGCGAAGCGGCCGTAGCCCACGGGCACAGGCTAGATTCCGGCGACGAGCCGATCGACGTCGTCCTCGCTGGTCCAGAAGCCGATCGAGGCGCGAACCCAGCCGAGCCGAGGCAGCTCGCGGACGACGACTCCCTGCGAGGCGAGCCGCGCGACGGTCTCCGTCGCGTCGCCGTTCGGGCGGAAGGCAACGAGCGTCGATTGGCCAGGCTCGGTGACCACCTCGACTCGTTCCGCGAGCAGCCGCCGGCACCGCTCGGCCATGCGCTGCGCACGCTCGAAGCGGTCCGCGCCCGCTTCCTCGGCGAAGGCGATCGACTCGAGCAGGCCTCCGAGCGCCGGCGCGGGGACGGAGCCGTAGTCGAAGCGCGCCGCGCCTTCGGACGGGAGGAAGTGACCGTCGTCCTCGTAGCTCTGCTGCGAGTAGTAGGAGGGGAAGGCGACGTCGAGCCCTGCGAGGTGCTCCGGATTGACGTAGAGCGCTCCGGTCCCGTCAGGCCCGAGCAGCCATTTTTGCCCGGACACCGTGTAGAAGGCACAACCGAGCGCCGCCACATCGAGTACGCCCGCTCCCACCGATTGGGCCCCGTCGACGAGCACCGGGATTCCCGCGTCCGCAAGCTGCTCGACGGGAATCACGTGCCCCGTCGTCCAGACAACGTGCGAGAGCGCGACGAGGCGGGTCTTCGGGGTGATGTGCGACCTCACGATCGCGGCGGCGTCGGCCGCTGGCATCGCGTTGACCTCCGCCACGTGAACTCGAAGGCTCGACGCCGCGAGCGCTCCCAGGAGGCCGAAGTGCTCCGCGTCGGTCGTGACCGCCTCGTCGCCGGGCTCCAGTCGAAGCGCCGAGACGGCGATGTTGCAACCGTCTGTCGTCGAGCGGGTGAGGGCGATCGTCTCGGAAGGGGCGCCAATCGTGCGCCCGATCGTTTGGCGAGCCCGCGCGCGGAGCCCGCTCACCTCTTCCCAGTACGAGGCGCCCGTGCGCCCGTCCTCGAGCTCGCTTCGGTTTTGGCGCTCCACGGTCTCGATCGTGCGGGCCGGGAGCGGGCCGAACGTTCCGGCGTTCAGGTAGGCGACCTGCTCGAGAACGGGAAGACCGGCACGGACGGCGTCGAGATTCACGGCCCTATCATCGCTGCCTCGAGCGGCGCGTGATCCGAGAGCAGCACGGTGCCGACCCTGCGACGGCTGTCGGGCCATGCCTCGGGGCCGCGAATCGGGTCGAGCCCGCGGATGAGGATGTGGTCGATCCCGGAGCATGGTGGCGAGAAACGGAGACCTGCGAGGGCCCGCAACGCGGGTGATCTGGACGCGGTGAGATTCAGGTCGCCGCAGAGGACGATCGGTTCGCCGCGCTCTGCGAGATCATCTGCGAAGGCCACGACACGCTCGAGCTCGAGCTCAGCGGCCCGGCAGTTGGCCGGCGACGTCAGATGGACGTTGACGAGAACGGCCGTCTCGCCGCCCGCAGAGAGGCGCACGAGCTGGGCGACGCGCCGGTTCCGCGTCCACTTCCGCTCGGCTGCGGCGGGCAGGTGGGCGCGACGGGCCTCGCTGCGTCGGAAGGCTGAAGGATTCAGCTGCAGCGTCTCCCGGTGAACCACTGCAAGCCGCCTGGATACAAGAAGCACGTTTGCCTGGCCCGTCAACGCCGAGCGGAAGACACCTGGAGCCAATTTGGTGATCGCCTTCGCGAGCGACCCTCCGCGTGCGGGCATCGCGACCGATCCGAAGACGGCGAGTCCGCTCCAGGCGCCGAGGTGTCGCAGCGCCCAGACTGGAACCTCCTGCAGGCACACGACGTCCGGCTCTCCGGCCGCGATGCGCCGCACCGCCTCCTCGAGGTGAAGCCGGCGGGTCTCAGGGTAGGTGCGGCCGTGGAAGACGTTCCACGAGCGGACGAGAAGGCGCATCGTGGACGTACATTAGGGCCGGTGCGAGTTCTCCTACTCGATCCCGCCGCCTACACCTTGCCGTACGACCACCAGCTCGCAACGGCCCTTGCAGCCCGCGGAGTCGAAGTGGAGCTCGTCACCTCGTCGTTTCGTTTCGGGAGCGCTCCTGAGGCGGCGACGTACAGGCGTAGGGAGCTGTTCTACCCGGTGAGCTCGCGTGTCTTTCGGTCGCGGTCTCCCCTGCGCCTGCCGGTGAAGGCCGTGGAGCACGGAATCGGCCTGACGCGGCTTCGGGGCCTTCCGCGAGATGTCTTGCACGTCCAGTGGGCACCGCTGCCGCAGCTCGACCGGCGGCTCCTCTCTCCCGGCCCACGATCGGTGATCACGGCCCACGACATCCTTCCCCGGCGGACAGCCGAGAAACGGGAGCTCTGGCGGTCGCTCTACCAATCGTTCAGTGCCGTCGTGGCGCACAGTGACCGGGGCCGAGGGCGTCTGATCAATGAGGTCGGCGTCGACGAGGAGCGCATCACGGTCATTCCGCACCCTGCGTTTCCGGGGACACCGCGTTACGACGACGATGGCGCGACGCTGCTCTTCCTCGGAATGATCAGACCGTACAAGCAGCTCGATCACGCGATCGAGCTCGCGCGCCGGGTCGGAGCGCGCCTTCTCGTCGTCGGCGATCCGACCTTCGACCTGGGGGCGCGACGTCACCTTCCAGGAGTGGAGTGGCGCCTGGGCTACGCAAACGACGTGCGGATCGACGCCGCGCTCGCCGAGACGACCGTCGCTCTGTTTCCCTATCGGGAGGAGCTCGACCAGAGCGGCGCCCTCCTCCGGGCGCTCGGGGCAGGGGTCGCGGTGGTCGCCTACGACGTCGGTGGGATCGCCGAGCCTGTCTCCCGGTTCGGAGCGGGCGTCGTTGCGCCTCCCGACGACCTCGACGCCCTGACGGATGGCGTCCAGGGCCTCCTGGGCGACCCGACCGCGCTCGAAACGGCTCGCGAAGGTGCCCGCGAGGCCGCACGAA
The DNA here is from genome assembly GCA_038209835.1 of Gaiellales bacterium. Lineage (GTDB taxonomy): Bacteria > Actinomycetota > Thermoleophilia > Gaiellales > Gaiellaceae > JBBQXH01. The sequence continues at coordinate 3,374 of JBBQXH010000052.1, forward strand.
CTCTCACGTGGGAGGCGTCGGCCGTTGCACACATCGGGCTCTACGAGGAGCTCCCGCGATGATTCGACGGCGTCGGCGGCGCTTCGGGGAGCTCGTCGACCGCCAGCTCGCGCTGTTCGCCGAGGATCACGCGGGCCTCGTCCGCGACACGGAGGCGGCGCTCGGCGCCTACAACTCCTCACCGTCGGACGAGGCCGAGGAGCGCTACGGCGATTTCGTGGACCTCGTCGACACGGGTCGCGACGAGCTCGAGGAGATCCGGGACACGTACGCGCAGACGCTCGACGAAGACGCTGCCGACGAGTACCGCCTCGTCTTCAACGACCGCGCACGCAAGCGATTCCCCCGATTTGGCTTCGAGCTCGACTGACGTGCTGGTCGTCGGCGTCGACGGCTGGAAGGGCGGCTGGGTGGCCGTCAGGCTCAGGAACGGCGTCTTCGAGACGGCGCTCGCGGCCGCCACCATCGTGGAGATCCTTGGCGGTTGCCCACATGCGGACGCCGAAGGTATCGACATCCCGATCGGCCTTCCCCCTCCCTTCCCGCGTCGCGCAGACCTCGCCGCGAAGACGCTCCTCGGCAGCGGAGCACCGTCCGTCTTCATGACCTTCCCGGAGGAGGTCTATCGCGCGTCGCTGTTCGCAGACGCCGTCCGGATCGCGGTCGAACGCTGCGGGATGGGCCTCTCCCAGCAGAGCTGGCGGCTCGGGCCGAAGATCCTCGAGGCCGCCGCAATCGAGGACGAGCGCGTCTTCGAGGTTCACCCGGAGGTCTCGTTCCGCGCACTCGCAGGCCGCCCTCTGCCGAGCAAGAAGACGTGGGCCGGCCAGGAGCACCGCCGCCACGCTCTCGCCACCGCCGGGATCTTCATGCCGGGCGATCTCGGTGAGGCCGGGAAGGTACCGCCCGTCACCGCCACAGCGACGGGACGACGGCTGTACACGCTCGATCGCCAGCAAGCCCGGCTGGCCGATGCGGGGGGAGTCGAGGTCATCGCGCTGTGACGAGGTCGAAGCTCACCGCCGCCCGAAGCTGTGCGCTGACGGTAGCGCCGCACGTACCTCGGCGTCGTTCGCGACCCGGCGGGCGAGTGGCGATAGCGAGGCGATCTCCTCGACGACGAGGTTGCGGTTTCGGTCGACGCGCTCGAACCGGCCCCTGGCGAGGAGGAGCGGCTCGCCCCGTACCGATGCCCTGAAGCGCTCGTAGACGGGCGGCGGAACGATCAGGTTCACCTGCCCGTGCTCGTCCTCGAGCAGCATGAAGACGACGCCGTTTGCGGTCGCCGGGCGCTGGCGCGCGACGACCATTCCCGCGACCGCGATGCGCTCCCGATGCGGGATCTCGGCGAGGTCGGCGCTCGAGACGACCTCCGCGGGAAGGTGCGGGCGCAAAAGCTCCAGGGGGTGTGTCCCGACCGAGAGAGATGTGGTGCGGTAGTCGGCGAGCATGAGCTCCCAGGCGGACTGCTCGGGCAGGTCGGGGATTTCCGTGGCCGGCCCGAGCGGAAGGGCGAGCTGGCGATCGGCCCCGCCTGAGCCGGCGCTGACCGATCGGGGAACGAGACCGAGCCGCCACAGCAGCTGCCGTCGCGGCCAGCCGAGGGAATCGCATGCCCCGGACGATGCGAGCGCTTCGAGTTGCGGGCGGTCGAGCGGCGCTCGCTGGGCGAGATCCTGCACGCTGCGGAACGCGCCTCCGGCCACGCGCTCCTCGACGAGCGTCTTCGCAGGCTCCTCTCCCATCCCCTTGACGTACGCGAGACCGACCCGCACGGCATCACCCTCGAGCCGGCAGAGAGCATCGCTTGCGTTCAGGTCGGGCGGGTACACCGTGATTCCCCGGCGTTGGCCGTCCCGGACGAGGCTTGACGGCGGGTAGAAGCCCATCGGCTGGGCGTTCAGGAGTGCACACAGGAACTCGGCCGGAAAGTGATGACGGAGCCACGCCGACTGGTAGGCCAGCAGCGCGAACGCCGCCGCGTGGGACTTCGGGAAGCCGAACGAGGCGAAGCCGAGGAGCTTTGTGAACACTTGCTCGGCCACCTCGCCGCCGACGCCCCGGGCGGACGAGCCGTCGAGGAACCTCTGACGGTAGGCCTCGATCGCGTCGCGGCTGCGCTTGCGGCTCATCGCGCGCCGAAGCCCTTCCGCCTCGCCCACCGTGAACCCCGCGAGCGCCATCGCCACCCCGAGCACCTGTTCCTGGAAGACGACGACGCCGAGCGTGTCCTCGAGCGGGTCGGCGAGCAGCGGGTGGTCGTACGGCGGCACGTAGTCCGGGTTCTCGCGGCGGCGCTGGCGGCGCTCGATGTACGGGTGGACGGCGCCGCCCTGGATCGGCCCGGGCCTGACGAGCGCCACCTGGACGGTCAGGTCGTCGAGGTTCTCGGGCCGGGTGCGGAGCAGGCTCTGCATCTGCGCGCGGCTCTCGATCTGGAAGACCCCAACCGTGTTCGCCTCGTGGATCTCGCCATAGACGGCGGCGTCGTCGAGCGGGATTCGGGAGAGGTCGATCGGCTCCCGGCGCCGCCTCGCGATCGTGTCCACACACTCCTCGACCGCCGAGAGCATGCCGAGGCCGAGTAGGTCGATCTTGAGGAAGCCTGCGTCCGCGCAGGAGTCCTTGTCCCACTGGCAGAGCTGGCGACCCTCCATCGCCGCCGGCTCGACGGGGACGAGCTCGACGAGCGGGCGCGACGAGATGATCATCCCTCCCGGGTGCTGCGAGATGTGGCGCGGGAGCCCAGCGATCTCGCCGCAAAGCTCCACGAACGCCCGCCAGCGCGGCGAGCGCAGCTTCGCTTCGGCATCCGGCAGGTACGCGAGCTCCTGGCCGACGGCGCGGGCATCCCATCCCTCTGACGTGCGCGCCAGCCGCTCGAGCTCGGCCGGAGGGAGCCCGAGCGCCTTCCCGACCTCCCGGATCGCACCGCGCGAGCGATAGGTCGCGAACGTGGCGACGAGCGCGGCGTGCTCGCGGCCGTAGCGCTCGGTCACGCCGACGATGAGCTTCTCCCGGATGTCGCGCGGGAAGTCGAGGTCGATATCGGGTACGGAGGCGAGTTCGCGGTTCAGGAAGCGGCCGAGCGGGAGCCCGGCCCCGACCGGATCGACGTGCGAGAGGCCGGTGAGGTAGCAGACGATCGACCCGACCGAGCTGCCGCGCCCCCTGCCGGGAGGCAGCGCGAGCCGCGGCGATCCTCGCCCCCGCACCTCGAGCGCCACCTCGCGCGCTAGCTCGAGCACCTCCCAGTGGAGCAGGAAGAAGCCGGAGAATCCGAGGTCGGCGATCAGCGAGAGCTCCTCGTCGAGCCTGGCGCCGGCTTCGCGGCGAAGCGGCGAGTGCCGGTAGCGCTCGGCGAACTCCCTGCGGCAGAGTCGCGCGAGCTGCGTCTCGGCCGACTCCGTGCCGTCCGAGAAGTCGGGGTAGCGGTAGCCGAGCTCCTCGGTCAGATCGAAGGTGAGCCGCTCGGCGAGCTCGGCTGTCGCTGCGACCGCGTCCTGATCGTCGGGAAACCGCGCGGCCATCGCCGCCGGCGGCAGAAGGACGAACTCGTCGTTCCCGCGACGCTCGAGCTCGCAGCCGTCGAGCGAGGTCTTCTGGCGGATCGCCACGAGCGCGTCCTGCAGGCGGGCTCGCCGCGGGTGGTGGGCGTGGACGTCGCCGGTGGCGATCGTCCGGACACCGAGGTGAGACGCGAGGTCACGGAGCGCAGCGTTTCGGCGGGCGTCTCCCCGGAGGTACGGTCGCTGGAGCTCGACGAAGAAACGATCACGGCCGAAGGCGCGCGCCAGTCCGGCCGCGGCGTTCGGATCTCTGACCGCCAGTCCGTGCCGGGCGCAGCCTGAGAGGCAGACGAGCCCGTCACCCAGCTCGTCGAATCGGGCCGGATCGAGCGCGGGCTCGAGCCGCTCGCGGGCGTGCGACTCGGTGAGGAGCCGGCAGAGGTTCGCGTACCCTGTGGCGGACTCGACCAGCAGCGTCACGTGCGAGCCATCCGTCATCGTCACCTCTGCGCCCGTGAGCGGGCGTACTCCCAGCGCTTTGGCTGCGTGGGCGAACTCGAGCGACCCGTAGACGCCGTCGTGGTCGGTCAGCGCGAGCGCCAGATACCCGAGCTCGGCCGCCCGCACGGCCAGCTCCTCCGGCAGTGACGCCCCGTCCAGGAACGAGTACGCCGAATGCGCATGCAATTCCACATACGCCACCGCTGCCACCGGCGGCTATCGGTCCGGAACCACGGCGAGAACGATGGGTGAGACCGGGCCGCCCATTCGCATCTCGACGCGAGCGCTCGCGTAGGCATACGCGTCGAACGGGTCGAGGCCACCTGCGACGAGGAGATCGTAGGCCTGGTCGATTGCCGACTGGTGCGCCGCTTCGAGCGTCTCCCCCATGCCGACGCAGATCGTCGCGCCGTCGACCCGGAGCCTCGGGAGCGCGAGCCCGGCGTCCCTCTCGAGCCCGATCCTGAGCGTCGCCTGCCCGGATGCCTCGAGGCTCACCCACGTCGGCTCGGCCGTCCCCATCGCCGCGTGGAGGTCGCCCACGGAGAGAAGCGCACCGGGCACCTGCACCGGCAGGAAGATCGTCGCGCCGGGTGACAGCTCCCGGATGTCCATGTTGCCGCCCCAGGGATAGGCGGGCATGAGCGTCGAGCCCGTGCCCTCTGCCGGAGCGACGCCGATGCAGCCGATCATCGGCGCGACCGGCACCGAGACCGCGTCGCTGATGCGGGCGTGCCCGTTCTCGAGCTCGATCTCGCGGATCTGCAGCTCGTCGGTTCTCCCTCCGAGCCCGCCGAATCCGGGCAGCCACACCGACCACGCGCGGTGCACGGTCACCGCGAGGACGTCGATACGAAGGGCATCACCCGCCTCGGCGCCGCGCACGGCGACCGGTCCGACGACGGCGTTGAAGTTCTCGAGCCCGATCTCCTCGACCGGCTCCCCACCCGCGAGGCGCTCGTAGGCCTCGCTGCCCGTCTCGAACGTGACGACGTCACCCGGATCGATCTCGAGGACGGGCGGGATCTGCGGGTCGAAGGAGAACGACCGCTGATCCTTCGAGAGCGCATGTGAATCCGACACTTGCTCCTCCCTTCTCGTGCGTGACATCACGCACGCTGGCGATACCATCTTCCGTCCGATTCGTCCAGGAACACGACCGCGTTCTCGCCCGTCTCGAGGACGACGTCGAAGTACCGCCGGCGCACGGGATACTCCGTCCACCAGCCCTCGTGAACATGCCACTCCTCGCGGATCTGCGCGACTGGAACGCGATTCACCACCTCCGGGACGCCTCCAGCCGCCCCGACCTGCGCCGGGCGCGGCTCGTTCAGTCGTCGCGCGGCACGAGCATTGCCCTGGCTTCCGGAATGCGCGACCACGGCGCGACCTCCACGACGGTGCAAACGGCGTCGACGCCTGCGGCGACCCGAGTCTGCCGGAGACCCTCTCCGAGAAGCGTGCGCAGGCGGCTGCCCCGCGGGCGGACGAGTTCTTCCTGGACACCGACCGAGTCGACGAGCGCTCCGAGCTCGAGCCGGAGCTCGCTCACCGGCGCGGAGACTTCGGTGAGCTTCGGTGCAAGCGCATCCCGGATGCGCACCGGGTCAGCCGTCGGCTGTCGAAGCGTCACGGCGTGCCGCCACGACCCCCCGCCGACGAGACGGGCCGATACGGCGAGCTCGCGCGGCGCCCGTCCACCCCGCTCCGGACGGGCGAGCAGGCGATCGACGAGCACCGAGAGGGCGCACTCGAGCGTCAGCGCGTTCCCCATGCCCTCCGGAAAGCGAAGCGACTCGGCGATCTCCTGAGGCGGTGTCCGCGGCGTCACCCCACCCGCGTCCTCACCCCGCACGAGCCGCCAGGCCTCGGCTCCGTCGAGCCCGAGCCTGTCGGCGACCGCAGGGCCAGGAAGACGGGCGAGCTCGCCGAGCTTGCGGATGCCGAGCTCGGACAGCTCGCGCCGGCGGTCGGGTGTCATCGGGAGGAGGTCGAGCGGCAGCGGCTCGAGGAAGAGATCGGCGTCGCCGTCGTCGACGACGAGCATACGGCCCGGAGGGGCGACGCTGGCGGCCGCGAGCGCGGCGAACCGGCGCGTCGCCGCGCCGACCCGCGCACTCCAGGTCGAACCGACCGCGTCGAGAGCGCGCCGCAGTGCCCCTTCGAGGCCGCCGGAGAGCCGCTCGATTCCTCCGGTCTCGAAGTAGAGGCAGCCGGGCTTGATCGGCTCGACGGCAACTCCCGCATCCTCGAGGCGACGGAGGAGCCGCTCCCACTCCTCGCTGGCGGCAGCTGGATCCTGCTCGACGAGGATGAGCGAAGGACAGGTGGCGAGGGCCTCGCCGAGACGCATGCCGGGCCGCACACCGGACTCCTGTGCAGAGACGGTGCACGGCCCGACGACCTCGACCTCGCCCGGTCGCGGCGCGAGCGCCGCCGGACGATCGAGGAGCTCCGGGCGGCCACGAAGCGCGGCCCGGAGCGAGAACGCTGGGATGGTGAGACAGGCAATCATAAGAACAGGTGTTCTATACGAACACACGTTCTCCTGTCAAGTCGAATATGCAAGATCTTCAGTCCTAGACTGCGCACCATGCATCCGGCGGAGCGAGGCGAGATCGAGGCGATGCGTGAGCTCTACTCGGCCGCGCCGCGTGACCTCGCTGCGCGCTACGGCATCTCGGTCGAGGACGTGGGCGGCGCGTCCTGCCTCTCCGTCGCCGCGCTTCCCGATGTGACGTTCTTCAACCGGGCGGTCGGGCTCGGGCTCGAGCGAGAAGCGGCCGAGGACGACGTCGAGGCGATCCAGCGCCATTTTGCGGGGCTTGGAACAGATGCGTTCGTCGCCGTCAGCCCTGACGCGAGGCCAGCCGGCCTCAGAGACTTGCTCGAGCGGCGCGGGTTCTCGCCCGGGTACTTCTGGGAGAAGTTCACCCGCCGGCCAGACGCGGAGATGGATGCGAAGACGGATCTCACGGTCGAGCGGATCGACGTGTCACGAGCCGGGGACTTCGGCCGGGTCGCAGCGGGCGGGTTCGGGCTCCCGGCGTTCGCCGGCGAGTGGCTTGCCGGGATCGTGGGGCGTCCCGGCTGGCACTGCTACCTCGCGCTCGACGGCGACGAGCCTGCAGCATGCGCCAGTCTCTACGTCACCGAAGAGATTGGCTGGCTCGGGATCGGGGCGGCGCTCCCCGCGTTTCGCGGCCGGGGCGCCCAGAGCGCGCTCCTCGCAGCGCGGATCCGCGACGGGGCCGAGCTCGGCGCACGGATCCTGGTCACCGAGACGGGCGTTCCCGCCGAGGGTCGGCCGAGCTTCTCGCACCGCAACATCCTGCGAGGCGGGTTCGAGCCGGCCTACGTACGGGCGAACTACGTCACATCGCCACGCTGAACGGCGCGGCGACGCAGGAACGCCGCT
>JBBQXH010000053.1:0-10693 GCA_038209835.1 Gaiellales bacterium
CGTGGTTTCGCAGCCAGAGGAGCTTCGGCGCTGTGAAGCCCGTTAGCGCCCGGTTGCCGGTCAGCTGCACGAGTCGCTCGCGCCCGATCCGCTGCTCGATCTCTGCACACTCGGCGGCCGTACGTTGATCGTTCCAGAGGATCGCGGGGCGAAGCACGTGGAGCTTCTCGTCGAGGACGACGAGACCGTGCATCTGGCCGCTCAGTCCGATTCCCGCGACGTGCCGTGCGCCGAGGTCGTGCAAGGCAGCCTGCGCCGCCCGCCACCAGTCGTCGGGATGCTGCTCGGCCCAGCCGGGTCGAGGCGTTGACAGCGGGTACTCGACCTCCGCCCGGCCGGTCACCTCACCCGCCGGCGAGATCGCGATCGCCTTCAGGCCGGTCGTCCCGACGTCGATTCCGATGAGCGTAGTGCTTCCGGCCGGAAATACGATCATGATCCTGGCGGCGAAAAGCAAGCAGGGCAAGGACGCAGGGAGCGTTCGTATCCGGAGGATGCGGGCGCGACCGAGGACGCCGACCGGCGCCGCTTTGCAGCCGGCAGGGCACGATGGTATTTTCGGTCGGGAGCAGTAGGATCAGTCGCCATGGACGTCCTGACGATCGCAGACGGGCTGTGGCGCTGGACGGCGCCCCATCCCGACTGGGAGCCTGACGCAAACTGGCCCCGTGATGTCGGCTGCGTCTACTTCGAGGGCCCGGAGGCCATCGTCCTGATCGATCCCCTCGTTCCCGGCGGCGACGACGACCGCTTCTGGGGCGCGCTCGATCGTGACGTGGAGCGCGTCGGACGGCCTGTCGTGGTGCTCGTAACGGTGGGCTGGCACGAGCGCAGCGCCACTATCGTCGCGTCTCGCTACGACGCTCGGGTAATCCGCCGGGGGGACGCGGTTGCGCTCCCCGCTGGAGTCGAGGCCTTCGAGACGGATCAGGCCGAGGACGAATGGGTCTTCTGGATTCCGGCTCATCGCGCACTCGTTCCCGGCGACGTCCTGATCGTCGATGGGGTCGGTCTTCGGGTCTGCCCGTTCTCCTGGCTCGCAGACGGGGCCGATCCGGCAGCCTACGTCGCCTCGCTCCAGCCGCTCGGTGAGCTCGGGGTCGAGCGTGTGCTCGTCTCGCACGGCGAGCCCGTACTGAGAGGCGGCGAGACCGCGCTCCGGGAGGCACTCGCTCAGGCGCACCATTCCTCCGCGACGGACTGATAGACGGCCGCACAGCGCTCGGCGCTTTCGAGATCGACCCATTCCTCCTCGGAGTGGATGCCTCCACCCGTGGGCCCGTAGACGACAGCGGGTATCCCGGCGGCCGCCAGCAGCGCCGAGTCGGCCCAGAATGGCACACCGGCGATCTCCGGCTCGCCTGCGTGACGGGCGACGCAGCGGGCAATGGGCGCGTCCTCGGCGATCTCGAACGGCTCGCGCGAGAACTCGATCCGCGCCGACCCGCAGATCCCGTCGAGTAGGCCGCACAGCTCCTCCTCGACCCCCTCGACCGTGTCACCGGGAACCGTCCTGCGTTCCCCGCGAAGAAGGCAGCGTGCCGGATAGCTCGAGTACTCCTGGCCGCCCTCGATCAGCGAGGCGTGCACCGAGCCGTTCCCGAGGAGGCGATGCGGACACCCGGCGCCGAGGCGCTCCGCGAGCCGCTCGAGGCGAACGAGGACATGTCCCATGCGAGCGATCGCGTCGATTCCGAGATCGGGGCGCGAGCCGTGTGCCGCCCGGCCTTCGGTCTCGATGTCGAAGGCGACGAAACCCTTGTGGGCGATGGCGAGGCGCTCGTCAGTCGGCTCGGTGACGATGGCCGCGTCCGCTCGCCTGCGAGCCACGATCGCGGCGGTGCCCACGCTCGCTGCCTCCTCGTCTGCCACCGCCGTCAGGATCACGTCGCCACGCAGGCCGAGAGCCAAGGCACGAGCCGCCGTCAGCATCGACGCCGCGAGGCTCGCCTTCATGTCGAGGGCGCCGCGGCCGTACAGCCTGCCGCCCTCGATCCTGCCGGCGAACGGCTCCGCCATCCCCGCAACGCCCACCGTGTCCATGTGCGCGTTCAGCATCAGCGAGCGGCTGCCGCCACTACCCCGCGCGGTCGCGACCACGTTCGGCCTCCCGGGAGCCGCGTCCTCGAGCTCGACCTCCAGGCCCGATTGCTCGCACCAGCCGGCGACGAACCGGGCGATCTCCGCCTCGCCAGCCCCGCCCAGGATGAGATCCGGGTTGACCGAGTCGATCGCGACGAGCTCCTGGGTCAGCTCGGCGAGCTCAGTCACGCGCCCCGAGCGCTGCGTAGACGATCTCGTAGGCGCGGACGGCGTCCTTCTCCATCTGTGCGGCGCGAAGGCCATCGTCGTCGATACGGGCGGCGACCGACTCGATGAAGCGCCACTGAAGCACGCTGCGCCGGACGGCCGCGACCGCGTCCTCAGTGTAGGGATACAGGTCGAATCCGAGACGTTCGCCGTTCTCGCCGTACCCGCAACGCCGGAACTCGAGCGCCAGCTCCAACGTCTCCATGAATGCCGTCGCGCCGACCATGTTGTCGTCGTCGAAGGTTCCCCAGCCCGAGTTCGCGTGCTGGTGGCCGAGAAGACCCTCGGCATCGAGCATCGCAGCGTACTCGGCGAGGCTCTCGCCGTTCATGATCAGGTGCTGCCAGTCCATGTTGACCTTCACGTTGTGCAGGCCGCCCTCGCGCAGCTTGTGGATCACGTGCAGCGTCATCCCGATGTTCCGCATGAAGATCTTCATGGCCGGCTCGGAGTTCTTGTGCTCGAGGAAGAGGAACACGCCGTGCTCTCGGCACTTCTCGGCAGCGAGCCCGATGCCCTCGACGAACCAGGCCCAGCTCTCCTTGTACGGCGTCTGGAACGGGTAGTTGTAGCCCTCGATCCCGGGCCAGATGATGAAGTGAGCGCCCTGCTGCCCGGCGAAGTCGGCCGCCGCGACGGTTCGCCGCTGGGCCTCCCCGCGGATCGACGGATCGGGCGAGCAGAGACCACCGCGGCCGAAAATGGGATCCAGATGCAGGCCGCTGGCGACGCAGTAGATCCCGTGCCCGTCGAGGGCTTCGCGCACCTCGTCGAGGTTCTTCTCGGAGAGCTCCTGCGGGTAGTGGAACTCGTAGTCGTCCATCAGATCGCCGAGACCGTCGATCGCGCGGCGCACCCGCTGGACGGTCGTCTCGCCCGCGTGCTGGGGCTGGTACCCCCCTGGAACGAACCGGGTGACCATCGACCCCATCGCCCAGATGCCAAGACTCGTCTTCATGCTCCCCCTCGGATGTCGTGATCCCGCCGCGCGGAGCATAGGCGAGCCTGACCAGGGTCAGGTTCGTTTCCGGTCGAGCTCGGCGATCAGCAGCCGGTAGCCGAGGTCGAGCTCCGTGCGATTCATGAGGTACCCGTAGCGGCGGAGCCATTCCCCTGTCTCGAGATCGCGGTGAAGCCGGCTCATGCCCTCCTGACTTCCGAAGCCGCCAGCAGCGCGATGCCCGAGATGTTCGAGCGCACTTCTTCGTCGAGATAGGCCGCGGGTCGCCGCCAGTTGGCTCCGAGGAAGCCGTCCGTGCAGTCGTGGGGGACGGCGACCGAGACGACGCGCGCGTCACCGAGCGCACGGGCATCGTCGTCGATCGACGGGAAGCGAGTGGGCTCGATCTCGGCCATGGAAGGCAGGTAGTCGGTGAGCCAGAACGACCGGACGAAGGACGGGTCCCAGGTCAGGAGGACGACGCGGCGCCGCGCGACCCGGCGAAGCTCAGCGATGCCTCGAGCCCGATCCTCCCAGTGGTGGATCGTGAGAATCGCCATTACCGCATCGAAGCTGTTCGAGTCGAGTGGCAAGGCCTCTGCCCGGGCGCAGATGGCCGGAGCCGCCGTGGGTGGGCGCTGTCGAATCATCACCTCCGATGGCTCGACTGCGAGCACTGGCCGGTCCGTCGGCTCGTACGACCCGGTTCCGGCGCCGACGTTCACGACGGACGCGCAATCACCGAGCGCCTCGGCGACGACTGCCGCGATCCTCGTGTCCGGCTTGCGCGTGCGTGCGTAGTCGCGACCGATGAGGTCGTAGACGGTCGCTCCAGAGTTCTCAGGCCGTGTCACGACGTGTTCCGAGCGTTACTCCGAGTCCTCGCCCGACTCCCGCTCGCCGAGGCGGAACTTGTCGTGGAGGACCTGCACGGCACGCTCCGCATCGTCGGCACGCACGACGCACGAGATCCGGATCGGTGACGTCGAGATGATCTCCATGTTGATCTCGGCATCGGCGAGCGCGTCGAACATATCGGCCGCGATGCCCGGGTGGGTCTTCATGCCGGCGCCGACGAGCGAGATCTTTGCGACCTCAGGGTCGGTCGCGACTCCTTTCGCTTCGACGGCGGTCGCGGCCGAGTCGAGGATCGGCTGCGCCCGACCAAGCTCGTCCCGGGGGACTGTGAACGAGATGTCGGTTCGCCCCTCGGCCGAGACATTCTGGACGATCATGTCGATGTTGACCCCGGCGTCGGCCAGCGGCCGGAAGACGCGTGCCGCCACCCCGGGCCGATCGGGCACGCCGATGATCGTGACCTTCGCCTCCGAGGTGTCGTGGGCGACACCGGAGATGATCGCTTGCTCCATCCGTTCCTCCTCCTTGCGTACCCACGTTCCCTCGCCCGGGTTGAATGACGAGCGCACGTGGACGACGACGCCGTGGTTCCGGGCGAACTCGACCGAACGCATCATCAGCACCCTCGCGCCGCAGGCCGAGAGCTCGAGCATCTCCTCGTACGAGATGTCGTGCAGCTTCCGCGCCTCAGGAACGATCCGCGGATCGGTCGTGTAGACGCCGTCGACATCGGTGTAGATCTCGCAGACATCCGCGTCGAGCGCCGCCGCGAGGGCGACGGCCGTGGCGTCCGACCCGCCGCGCCCGAGTGTCGTGACGTCGTCCTCCGTCGAGACGCCCTGGAAGCCGGCCACGATCGCGACCTGGCCCGCCTCGAGGGCTTCCCGCACTCGACGAGCGCGCACCTCAACGATTCGCGCCCTCCCGTGCGACGTGTCGGTGCGGATCCCGGCCTGCGAGCCGGTGAACGAGATCGCGCGGCGCCCGAGGTCGATGATCGCCATCGAGAGCAGCGCCATCGAGATCCGCTCGCCCGCCGTGAGCAGCATGTCGAGCTCACGCGGATGAGGCTGCGCCGAGATCTGCCCGGCGAGGCCGAGCAGCTCGTCGGTGGTGTCGCCCATCGCCGAGACGACGACGCAGACCTGATCGCCGTTCGCGGCCGAGGAGGCTACGCGCTCGGCGACGGCCCTGATCCGCTCAGGATTGCCGACCGAGGTTCCGCCGTATTTCTGGACGATGAGCGCCACGGCTCAAACCTACCGAGCGAGGCCCGCTCTATGGGGCCTCGACTGGCGGAGCGTCCGGCTCCGGTAGGAACTCGATCTCGAGCTGCTCGATGCGCGGCCCGTCCGTCTCGATCACCTCGAAGCGAAGGCCGTCCCACCGCACCTCGTCCCCGTTTTCCGGAGCCCGGCCCAGCTCCCCGAAGACGAACCCGGCGAGCGTGTGGTAGTCCTCCTGGGGCAGCTCCTGCTTGAACTGCTCGTTGAAGTCGTCGATCGGGAACGTCCCGTCGACGCGCACCGTGCGCTCGTCAATCTGCTCGACCGAGTCGTCCGGCAGGTCGTACTCGTCCGCGATCTCGCCGACGATCTCCTCGAGGAGATCCTCGAGGGTGACGATTCCCTGGGTCGCGCCGTACTCGTCGACGACGACAGCCATGTGCTGGTTGGCCCGCCGGAACTCCGTCAGGAGCGGGCCGAGATCCTTGGTCTCGGGAACGAAGTACGCCGGCCGCAGGATGCTCTCGATCACGACGTTCGCGAGGCCATTCGCGTAGAGCGCCGAGAAGAGGTCGCGGACGTGCAGGACTCCGACGATCTCGTCGAGCGAACCTCGATAGGCCGGGTAGCGCGTGAATGGCGAGTCGATGATCGCGGCGAGGCACTCCTCCGCGGGAAGCTCGACGGCGACGCCGACGACCTCCGGCCGCGGAACCATCACGTCATGGACCTCCTTTTCGGCGAAGTCGAAGACCTTGTAGAGCATCTCCTCCTCGGCCTCCTCGATCACCCCGGTCTCCTCGGCCTCGGCGAGCATCGAGCGTAGCTCCTCCTCGGAGCCGATCATCCCGCCGATCCGCGCAGAGCGCATCCCGAAGAGCCGCAGCACGGCCTTGGCCGATCCCTGAACGACGACGACGAGCGGGTGCCCCACCTTCTGCAGGAAGTCGACCGCGGGGGCAAACAGCGCGGCGATCCGCTCGGAGCGCTGCAGCGCCCAGGCCTTCGGGACCAGCTCGCCGAAGACGAGACCGAGGTAGGACAGGATCAGGAATGCGATGAGGAACGACCACGTCCGGCCAATGTGGGGCTCGAAGTAATGCGAGATCAGAGGCTCGCCGATCGCACCGAGGAGGATCGAGAGCACGGTGATCCCGATCTGGAGTGTCGAGATGAAGCGGGTCGGCTCATCCATCAGCCGCAGCGCGGAGCCGGCGCCGCGAACGCCTTGCTTCTTCATCTCCTGGAGTCGCGGCCGACGAGCGGTGACGAGCGCGTACTCGACCAGCACGAACCACCCGTTCCCGAGCACGAGGAGGATCACCAACAGGATCCGGACTCCGTCACTCACGCGCGCGCCTCGCCGATGGAATCGCGAGCGTCATGGATCGACACGGTGCGCGTCACGCCCCGTCTCGCGGGGCGCAGATACTGGGCGGAAGCTCGCCGTCCAAGATGCGCAGCGAGTATAGCCGCCGACCCGGCGCTCGCCGTGCCGTCGAACGTATGTTCTATACTGGGTCACGATGAGTCGCACCGTCTACCTGGAAGACACGTGCAAGTCGGCGCTCAACCGCGTCGCCGAGGACGCACGCTTGCCGTTTCGCTGGACGGTCAATCCCTATCGGGGCTGCGCGCACAGCTGCCATTACTGCTTCGCTCGCGCCTACCACGCCTATCTCGACCTCGGGATCGGCGACGACTTCTCGTCGAAGATCGTCGTCAAGACGAACGTCGCCGAGGTGCTCCGGTCAGAGCTCGCGTCTCGACGATGGCGGGGAGAGACCGTCGCGATGGGAACGGCGACCGACCCGTACCAGCAATGCGAGGGTCGCTATCGCCTCACCCGCGGAATCGTCGAGGCGCTCGCGGATGCGGCCAACCCGCTGTCGATCCTGACGAAGTCGACGATGATCGTCCGCGACCTCGACCTCTTCCGGAGACTGAACGACCGCGCGGGGCTCACTGTGATGATGAGCATCGGCACGCTCGACGAACGGATCCGGCGTGTCGTCGAGCCGGGGACGCCGCCGGGCCAGCGCCGGATCGAGATCCTCGCGAGGTTCGCCGAGGCCGGGATCCACACGGGCGTGCTCGTCGCCCCCATCCTGCCCGGGCTCACCGATGACGACGAGCATCTCGAGGACGTGCTTGCCGCCTGCGCGGCCGCAGGCGTCCGCTCTGCTTCCCCGATCGTGCTCCACGTCCGCCCGGGAATCCGGGAGCACTTCATGCCGTGGTTTCGTGCGGCATACCCATGGCTGTATCCGCGCTACGTCGAGCTCTACGGTCGCCGCACCTACGTCCCGAAGGGGTACCAGAGCGAGATCTCGGAGCGCTTCGCCCGGCTTCGGCTACGTCACGGGATCGGGGCCTCGCCGGGGCGGAGCCCTGCCACACGACCAACCGCCGAGCGGCAACTCTCGCTTGCCGTCTAGGAACTCATCTAAAGTCCGACACCCGACGCGCCGACAAGGAGGGTGACAAGGCTGTCCTCCGTATGGGTTACGAAATCACTTGCCTCATCGCCGACGACCACGAGGTCGTCAGAGAGGGACTCCGTCTCTCCCTCTCCCGCTCGCCGCACATCCGTGTGATCGGCGAGGCCGGCGACGGTGAGAGCGCTATCTCCCTCGCGGAGCGCCGCAAGCCGGATGTGGTGATCATGGACATCCGCATGCCCGGCATGGACGGCCTCGAGGCGACGAAACAGCTCCACGACCGGGTTCCCGAGACCTCGGTGCTCCTCTTCACCGCATTCGGCGAGCGCAGTCTCCTCTCCCGCGGCCTCGACGCCGGGGCGAAGGGCTACCTGCTGAAGGAGGCCCCGAACCAGACTCTCGTGCGGGCAATCGAGAAAGTGGCGAGCGGCGAGGGCTACGTCGACCCCGCGCTCATGCCGTCGTTCCTCAACCGGGACGGCCACGACTTGCTGACACCGCGCGAACGAGAGATCCTCCAGCTTCTCGCAGACGGCATGTCGAACGGCGACGTCGCAGCGAAGCTCTTCATCAGCCAGGAGACGGTGAAGAGCCACGTGCGTCACATCCTCGCCAAGCTCGAGGCCGACACGCGCACCCATGCCGTTGCGATCGCACTCCGCGACTCCATCATCGATTAGGGCCGGGAGCACTAGCGCGTTCGCGCTCGGAGGTCTACTCGGCGCCGCCGTTGCGGTGGTTCTCGGCCGGCGCAGGGAACGAGCCGCCGTCGCTCGAGAAGCGGGCGCCGCGAGGGAGCGCGAGGCCGAGCGAGCCTGGCTCTCGACACAGCTCGTCACCGCCGAGCAGGACGAACGCCGCCGCCTGGCCCTCGCCCTGCACGACGGGCCGCTCCAGTCGCTGTCCGGGATCGCGCTCATGCACGACGCCGCAGTCTCGGCTCTCCGTGAGGGCGAGGTCGACGACGCGGTGCGACTGCTCGAGGGATCGGTCGAGCGCCAGCGGGAGACGGTTCAGGCGCTTCGAGACCTCTCCTTCGCGATCGAGCCGGTCATCCTCCGGGATCGCGGCTTCGCGATCGCTGTTCGTGAGCTCGCCGACCAGCTCGAGCGCGCCCAGACAATCACGGTCGACCTCGCTGCAAGCGCAGGCGACGGGCTCGGCGAGACGGCCCAGGTCGCGCTCTACCAGACGATCCGGGAGGTGCTCGCCCAGGCGGTCCGCCGGCAGCCCTCGCGAATCTCGGTCGGAGTCGAGCGGCTCGCCGACGGCGCTGCCCTCGCGGTCGTGGTCGACGACGGGATGGATGAGCGTCGCAGGTCGAGTCTGGACACGATCGAGGAGCGTGCCCGAGTGGCGGGCGGGCGGGTCGAGCGCCGGTCGGGCGAGACTGGCGGCACGGTAGTCACCGTCACCTTCCCGCCGTATGCGGCGGCGGTCTAGAGTCCTCAAGCCGCAAACGAGACAGAAGGACGACAAACGTGGAGCGTAGGACGGGAATCGTCCACGAGTTCAAAGAGTTCATCATGCGCGGGAACGTTGTCGACCTCGCGGTTGCGGTCGTCATCGGCGCCGCGTTCGGGGCTGTCATCGCATCGTTCGTCAGCGATCTCCTGACCCCCCTCATCGCCGCGATCTTTGGCAAGCAGGACTTCGCGACACTCACCTTCACGATCAATGGCAGCACGTTCAGGTACGGGGCGTTCCTGAATGCGCTGATCACCTTCGCGACGGTGGCCGCCGCGGTCTTCTTCTTCGTCGTCAAGCCGATCAACTACCTGCGCGAGCGGCAGGCACGGGGCGAGGAGGACGCGCCGCCCGCCACCGAGGAGGTTCATCTCCTCACAGAGATCCGTGACGTGCTGAAGACCCGCGGCTAGCCGCGCGGGAAGGTCAGGTGCACTCGATTCCCGCTGGATGGACGTCCCGCTCGCTCACGTTCGTATAGCCGTTGGCAGCCTGCGGCTTGATCTTGATGACGCGGACCCTCGTGCACGATCCCGGCCGAGAGACGGTGATCGTAATCGTCAGACCCGCCGGCAGAGACCGGTTCGCAAGCCGGCCGAGCGGCCCGTTGCCGCGCCGGCTGAATGTTGCACCGCCAGCTCTTACCTTGACGCTTGCCCCCGAAGGAACCCCGGTCACACCGAAGAGCGAGTACCGCACGGACGACGACGTCTTGCTCAGCCCCCTGTAGCTGATCCCGATTCCCGGAAGCGTCTTGTACGGGCCAGGGCAGCCGTCGCCATCCCGGTCGAAACGCCCTCCTGACCTAGTCGGACACGAGTCGCCAAAGCCGCTGATGCCGTCCTCGTCGGGATCGGCCCGGACGTCATAGTCGAAGTACGCGGTGCTATCGGGTCCGGGGGCGAAGTCCCGATTCGTGGAGAAAAACGTGATGACCTGGAACCGGATCATGAACCAGTTCGCCTGGGAGAGACTGAAGGAGAGGACCTGCGTGTTCGGAGGCGTGACGACGCTCGTGAAGTCCCCGACGGGCATCGCCTGGCAGGAGAGCGGACCCTCGATACTGCGACAGAACTCGGCGCGCGGCGTCTCACCGTCTTGCCCAAAAACCTTGAACGCCACCTCGTCCCCCTGATCCCCGGTGCTCTGGTCACGGTCGGTGTCGACGAAGACCCCGACAGCGTCGTCGGTGAACAGTTGCCCCCCTGCAACGTCCGGGGTGCGCAGCGTGACAGTGAATGTCACGAGCCCGCCATCTTCGCTGGCCACCGCAGCCGAGACGATGTCCACAGCGTAGGCTGACGTTCCGGCGCCCTCGTTGTCGCCGACGGGGTCCGGGAAAACCTGGCTATTCGCGCCGGTCGCCGGAGCGGCCATAGCCAGCATGAAAGCCGCGACCAACACTGCGAGCCCCAAGGAGGCTGCGAGCCGTCTAGACATGAGAGAACCCC
>JBBQXH010000054.1:0-10550 GCA_038209835.1 Gaiellales bacterium
CTGCTATCGCTGCCGCGGGAGCGCTGGTGGTTCTGGCCGCCGGTTGCGGCGGTGGTTCCGGTTCCGAGCGCTCGGATGCAGCGACGACAGGAGCCTCGGTGACGCAGGCGACGGACGTGCCGTCCGCGGATCTTGGAGCGATCAAGGGCTACCTCCTCGACCAGACCGCGCAGCTCACCGGCTTCACCACTCAGTTCAAGCAGGATGCCACCCGGTACTACGATCTCGCGAAGGCTGCCAACTTCGACTACGCGGCACTCTGGAGCGATCAGGCCGAGGTCGTGGGCCCCCTCCTCGCGAAGATGAAGAAGGACTGGATCGCCGGTAACCCGCTCTACGAGCGGATGGAGGGGATCGTCGCCGGCACGCCGTCGCTCGCGACCTACGACGTCATCATCGATGCGGGTGCGAGCGGCAGGGAGGATCCCGCGAACGCAGTCCCCTTCGACCTCGAGCTTTCCGACGGGCGGGTCGTCAGGCAGCCGGGCAACCTCTACAACATCACGGAGGGGGCCCTCTGGGGAACGCTTCCGGCGGATGTCGACGAGGGCGTCCCGACCGACCTGAACGGCGACGGCAAGACCGATTTTGGCGAAGTGCTGCCGGACGCGAACTTCCTCGTCGCCGCTGCCGACACGTTCGACCGCTACGCGAACGAGCTCGCGACCAAGGCGGAGGCCTGGCAGCCGACTGCGTCCGACGCGCTGACCGCGCTCGTCGTGATGTCGCCGACGATGAGCGAGTACTTCAACGCGTGGAAGGTGTCGCGCTTTGTCTCCGGCGAGGAGGCGACCGGCGAGGCGTTCAACGTCGTGTCGCGGCTCTCAGACATCACCGACATCATCTCCGGCCTCGAGGTCATCTATGACGGGATCGGGCCGGTCATCGAGCAGGCGAACGCCGCTCAGGGTCAGCAGACCGGGCGTGACCTGGCCGATCTCAAGGCGTACGTGCAGAAGATCTACGAGCAGGAGCAGGCGGGCAAGCAGTTCACCCCCGAGGAGGCCGACCTGCTCGGGAGCGAAGCCCAGGAGCGGGGATCGGCGATTGCAGGCCAGGTCTCGCAGGTCGCTGCGGAGCTCGAGATTCCGATCAAGCAGTAGAGAGCCAGTGCGCCGGTCGACGATCCTCGGAATCGCGCTCGTCTCCATGGCGATTGGCGCGGCAACGCTCGTCTCTTCCGGTACCGCATCAGCTGCATCGGCGGACACGCCCTCCTGGCGGGCGGCCGCCGATGTTCGGAAGGCGCTGGCGCGGGCGGAGGAGGCGCTGATCATCGAAGGCCCTGACGCCGCCTCGGCGTGGGTCGAACGCGCGACGCGCGTCTTCAGAGCGGATCTCGCCGATGTCCTCGGAGCCGGGGCGCCGACTTCGGCGCGCGCGGTCGAACTCGGGCTCGCGGAGGCAGAAGTGGCCGTGGGCACCGCAGACCTCGCTGCCTTCGAGGCGGCGCGAGCAGGGGTCTCGACCGCTGTCCTCGCGGCGAGCTACAGGATCGTCCTCCACCGGATCGCCGGCGGCGATGCCGACGGCGCACGGGAATGGCTCCTCGTGCGCGACTTCCGCGCGCCGACACGCTTCTCTCGCCCCGGCGCAGATGCGACGCTCGCCGTCAAGGCACTTGCGGCCGGTACGACGACGCGGGCGGCCGCGGCAGCCGCCGTGCGGACAGACCTGCTCGACACCTACCAGGATCGGATGCGAGTAGCGCTTGCCCACGCGGATGATGCAGGCTCAGCAGGATTCGACGCCAAACGCGCGGGCGCGTCGGCGCTGGCCGCCGGGTACTTCGCCATCCTCGCGGATGCGTACGAGGAGCAACTGGGGGCGTCGAAGGCCGCGTCGGCGATCGCTGCGTTTCGGGCGCTCGCAGCGGCCGCGCTGGCCGGCGACGACACCGCGTACGAGTCGTCTCGCCGGCAGGTCGACGCGTCGATCGGAGGATTCCGGGCGGCGCCGCTCTCGGCCGAGGATCAGAAGCGCCGGGCGGGGCAGTTCCGGCGATTCCTCGGTCTCGTGCCGGTCGAGTATGCGCGGGGGGTCTCGAACGGGCGGGTGACCAAGGATTTCGAGATCCAGGAGGCGGTCAACTTCCGCGACGGGGTCGCGTCTGCGCTCAACGACCTCGAGTCGATCCTGATCGTGCGCGACCCGGCCACGACCGCCGAGATCGCACGGCTCGTCGAGTCGCTGGGAGCCGACCTAACCGCAGCGTCGCGCGGCTCGACCGTCGCCGATCCGGACGCCGTCGAGGCAAAGGCGGATCGGGCACTCGACCTGAGCGACGACCTGTTCCCTGAGGAGTGGAAGGAGGCGGACTCGAGCGCCGACTTCGACGTGATCGGTGGAACCCTCGACCGGATGGAAGGCGCTGTCGCGGCTGGCCAATACGGCCAGGCCGAGGCCGCCCGGCTCGAGGCGTACGCGTTCTTCGAGTTCGGCCCCGAACAGCGTCTTCGTGGCCTTGCCTCCGATCTCTTCGTCCGCACGGAAGGGCTGTTCTGGTACGGCGTGGACGAGCATGCCGGGCTCGCCCAGCTTCTGAAGCGGCACGCGAGTGCTCAGGAGGTCGCGGCAACCCGCACCGCTCTCGATGAAGCGCTCCGCGATGCAGAGGAGGCGGTTGGCGCCGGCCCCAAGTCGACGTTCGCCGTTGTCTCCAACACCGCGGTAATCGTGTTTCGCGAAGGGCTCGAGGCCGTCCTGATCCTCGCTGCGCTCATGGCCGGCATGGTCGGCGCGCAGCGGCGCTTCCGCAAGCCGCTGCTCGTCGGCGCGCTGGCCGCCCTCGGAGCCACGGCCGTCACCTGGGTGATCGCTCAGACGGTTCTCGGATCGCTGAACCGCTACGGCGAGAAGCTCGCGGCGATCGTCGGTCTCGTTGCGATCGCCGTTCTTCTCCTGATTCTCAACTGGTTCTATCACCGCGTCTACTGGAACGAGCACCTCGCCGACCTCCACGGGCGGAAGAAGCGGCTGGTTCGTACGGGGATCGTGGGAGCGGCGACGGCACAGCTCATCGGTCTCGCTGTTCTCGGCTTCACGAGCGTCTACCGCGAGGGTTTCGAAACGGCGCTCTTCCTGCAGGCGCTCGTGCTCGGAGCGGGCACCCCTCGTGTGCTTCTCGGCGTCGCGCTCGGGCTCGCGGGGACCGTGGCCGTCGGACTGCTGACGATCGCTTTCCAGCGGCGGCTGCCGCATAAGAAGATGCTGATCGCCACCGGCGTCCTCATCCTGTGGGTGTTGGTCGTGATGGTCGGGACGACGGTGCAGATTCTTCAGACCGTCGGCTGGCTGCCCGTCAGTCCGGTCAATGGGCTCCGCATGCCTTACTGGGCGGGGCTCTGGTTCGGGCTGTTCCCGACCTGGCAGGGCCTCGGGGCTCAGGCGGGGGCGCTGGTTCTCGTGGTCGGCAGCTACTTCCTCGCCGAGGGGCTCCGGAAGCGGCGGCGCCGCGCGATCATGAAGTCGCCGGGTGCCCCGGCGCCGCGCCCAGTGTCGTCGGAGGAACCGGCCCGCGTAGAATCGCGCGTGTGATCGACCTCCGCTCCGACACCGCGACCCAGCCGAGCGACGGGATGAGACGCGCGATCGCCGAGGCGGTCGTCGGTGACGAGCAGAAGCGCGAGGATCCGACCGTGAACGCCCTCGAAGAACGTGCCGCCGATCTCCTCGGGCAGGAGGCTGCGGTGTTCGTACCAACGGCGACGATGGCGAACCAGATCGCTCTTCGGCTGTCGTCCCAGCCTGGAGACGAGGTCGTCGCAGAGGCCGGGGCGCACGTGTTCCGATACGAGGCCGGCGGGCCGGCAGCGTTGTCGGGGCTGGCGATGAAGACGATCTCGGGAACGCGCGGGTTGTTCGGGCCCGACGAGGTGCTCGCCGCGATCAACCCCGACGGCCCGCATTTCGCCTCGACGCGAATCCTCTGCCTCGAGAACACGCACAACGGGGGCGGCGGAAGGGTCTGGCCGCTCGAGCTCCTGCGCGAGACCGTCGTCGCAGCGCGCGCCCAGGGGCTCATCGTCCATCTCGACGGCGCGCGGCTCCTGAACGCTTCAGTGGCGAGCGGAATCCCCGCCTCGGAGATCGGGCGGGAGTTCGACACGGTGACGCTCTGCCTCTCGAAGGGCCTCGGCTGCCCGCTTGGCGCCATCGTCGCGGGCTCGAGCGAGCGGATGGCGAAGGCCCGGCGCTTGAAGCACCTGTTCGGCGGCGCGATGCGTCAGGCCGGGATGGTTGCCGCCGCGGGCATCTACGCGCTCGACCACAACGTCGACCGTCTCGCCGACGACCACGCGAACGCGAAGCGGCTGGCCGAGGGACTGGCAGAGGCAGGCCTTCCGGTCGATCCCGGCGAGGTCGAGACGAATTTCGTCCTGCTCGACGCGACCGCTCTCGGGTTGAGTGTTCCTGAAGGGGCGGACCGGCTTCGCGGCGAGGGCGTGTTGCTCTCGGTCGCCGGGCGTCAGGGGCATTTGCGCGCGGTGACGCATCTCGACATCAGCGCCGAAGACATCGAGGGCGCGATCGAGGGTGCGGCCCGTGCCCTCGTCCCGCTCTCTGCCGCTCGGCGCTGAGCGTCAGTGCGAGTGCGCGCGGGCGCGACGCCCGTGCGTCTTCGCGTGCTCGTCGTCGTTGACGAGCCAGGCGTGCCCGAAATCGCTCATCGCGTGGATGATCGGGAGCAACGCGTCGCCCTTCGCAGTGAGCTCGTACTCGACCCGCGGAGGAGATTCGGGATAGCTCTCGCGCCCGACGATCCCCTGGCGCTCGAGCATGTCGAGGCGCTCCGAGAGAGTCCGCGGGCTGATGCCTGGGCAGGCGCGTTCGAGCTCCGAGAACCGGCGGGGGCCTTCGGAGAGGTCGTGGACGATGATCGCGGTCCATTTCGAGCCGATGATGTCGGCTGTGCAGACGACGGCGCACGCCTCGTCGTGAACAGGCCGCATCGTCCTCATAGACTCAGTGTAGCCGGTTCGGCGGCGGATCCAGGCTACGACCAGGGCGGCGGATTGTGAACCCAGCGGCCTCCGACCATGGTTGCGACGACCTCGAGCGAGCCGAGCTCGTCGTCCGGACAGGCGAGCGGATCCCGGTCGAGAACGACGAGATCCGCGAGAAATCCGGGCATGAGCCGCCCGCGGCGACGCTCGTCTCCGGCCAGCCAAGCGGGGCTCACCGTGCTCGCGATGAGTGCCCCCTCGACGGTCAGCGCCTGCTCAGGCCGCCAGGGAGGTCGCTCGTCCAGCGTGCGCGTGACTCCGGCCCGGATGCCGAGCAGGGGGTCGAGTTCCTCGATCGGCGCGCCCGACCCATTCGCGACGACCGCGCCGCTGTCCCACAGGGACCGGAACGCGTACGCACCCTCCTTCCCGACCCACCACCTGTCGGCCAGGTCGCGATCAGACGGTGCGTGGGAGAACTGAACCGAGCAGGCAACGCCAAGCGACGCGAAGCGGTGGATGTCCTCCGGATCGACGAGCTGGGCGTGCTCGATGCGTGGCCGCAGCCCGCGTGCGCTCCACTCCTCGTGCGTGGCGGCGAAGGCGTCGAGCGCCTCGCGGTTCGCGCGGTCGCCGATCGCATGCACCGCGACCGGCCAGCCGGCCCTCGCCGCTCGCGAAATGACAGCGGCAAGCTCCTCGCCGTTCGTGATGCACACCCCGGACCCGTCGAGCATCCAGGCCGTTCGCGAGCCCAAGGTCCCGTCCATGAATGCCTTCAGGTAGCCGATCCGGAGGAAGCCGTCGCCTAGCCCCGAGTGGAGGCCGAGCTCCTCGAGTTGCGGGAGGTGGTCATGGGGGAGCGACTGCCACACGCGGATGCCGAGGCCCCCTTCTCGCTCGAGCCGCTGCCAGACGCCGAGTGCGCCAACCCATCCGTCCTTGTCGTGGACGGCCGTCACGCCGCGGGCCTGAGCGACCTGAATCCCTGCGCGCACGGCCTCCGCGGCCTCGCTCTCTGGAAACGCGATGTGCCGCGCGCGAAAGCGCCACGCGGACTCCTCGCGAAGGAGACCCGTTGGCTCGCCGTCCAGGTCCAGCTCGACGACACCGCCTTCCACGTCGAGGTCGCCGTTTGCGTGGGCGAGTCCGGCCGAGTTGAGCCACAGGGAGTGGTTGTCCTTCGCCCAGAGCGCGATCGGAACGTCGGCGCTGAACGGATCAAGCGCCTGCCGGGTCGGAGCCTCACCCGGACTCCAGTCCGCGTCGCGCCATCCGTAGCCGACGATCCATCGCCCCAGCCTGGCTGTGGCGACCGCTTGACGCACCCGTTCGACCGCCTCGTCAAGCGATCCAGACCCCTCGAGCCGCACCTGCCGTCGGGAGAGCGCCCAGGTCGGGAAGTGAACGTGAGCGTCGTTGAAGCCGGGCAGGACGCAGCGACCGCCGAGGTCGACGCGCTCGGGGCTGGGGAGCGCCGATTCATGCGTCCCGACCCCACCCACGACCGTGTCTCCGGCGATTGCGAGCGCTCGCGCCGTCGGGAGGAACGGGTCCATCGTCCGCACGATCCCGTTCTCGAGGATCACGACTGGAGCACTAGCAACCGCTCTCGGCGAGGGAGGCGTTCGGGTCGTTCAAGAGGTCGTTCGCATCCTTCAGCCGCTGGGCCATCTGCGTTTGCAGGTCGTCCAGGTCGGCCTGAGCCTTGGCTGCCGGTGCTTTCTGCTTCGGCGTCAGCTTGCCGGGTGGAAAGGCGCCGTCGAACAGCGTCGACACCTAGTCCGATGACTTCCCGACGAACTCGTAGTCGGCCGTCGTCTGCTGCTCGATCCACCGGTCGAGGCAGCTGTGGCGGATGGCCTCGTAGCTCTTGATGCCCGCCGTCACCGCGCGGTTGAGCGTCCAGGAGGCAAATCCGAAATAGCCGACCAGAAGCGTGAGCAGGACGATCGCCGCAGGAGTTCGCCATGTCCGGGTCGCGTGCTTGACCCAGGGGGTCAGGAGGACGACGCCGACGATGCCCGTGAGGAGGACGAGGGCGCCCGCGACGATGTTCGCCTTCGTGATCGAGGGCTTCGGATCGAACGCGAGCTCGAGCGTGAAGAGCTCGGCGACGAGCGCGAAGCCGACGACGACGATCGCGAGGAGCGTGCCGATCACCCTCGATCAACCGGGCGTGGCGTCCCGCACCCGAGAGGAGCTGACGCGGCTGGAGCATCCTGGCACCGCAGGCGGTGACGAGCAGCACCGGGATGAGACCTGCGGCGATCTGGAAGAACAGTCTCAGTGTCATCGCGTGCCCGAGAAGCCTACTGTGGTGCCGGAGACAAGACCGATCCCGATTCGCTCCCACACTCGAGGGAGGGCTGGGCGGTAGCCCTCCCTCGAGACACTGCAACTCAGTCTCAGTGCTCCCGGTCGGAAATACGATCGTGCCCTGCCGGCTGCGCAGGCGGCTCCCCAGACGCACACCCATTCCACACCAAGCCTCTAGAATCCGCGGACGGTGGCGTACGACCGGCTCTCCGAGGAGCAACGCGAGCTGCGCGAGCTCGTTCGGACGCTGACCGCCGAGCAGGTGGCGCCCCGAGCCGCCGAGATCGACGAGACGGGCGAGTTCCCGTGGGACATCGTGCAGCTCTTTCGGGAGAACGACATCCTCGCGCTCCCGTTCTCCGAGCGCTACGGAGGCACCGGAACGGGAGCGCTCATGTGCCTCGTCGCGATCGAGGAGATCTCGAAAGCCTGTGCCACGAGCGGGCTCATCCTCGCCGTGCAGTCGCTCGGCGCGATCGCGCTCGAGCTGCACGGCTCCGACGAGCAGAAGGAGCGGTACCTGCCGAGGCTCGCGTCGGGCGAGTGGCTCGCGGCGTACGCGCTGACCGAGCCCGGCTCCGGCTCCGACTCGGCCGCGATGCTGACAACGGCGCGGCGCGACGAGGACGAGTACGTCCTGAACGGCTCGAAGCGCTTCATCACGAACGCGGGCGTGGCGGGCCTGTACAGCGTCTTCGCGAAGACCGATCCCGAGGCCGGCCATCGCGGTATCTCGTGCTTCCTCGTCGAGGCGGACGCGCCCGGTTTCGAGGTGGGACGGGTCGAGCCGAAGATGGGGATCAAGGGCTCGACGACGGGCGAGCTGTTCCTCACGGACTGCCGTGTGCCGGCCGGGAGCCTCGTCGGCGCTGAGGGAGACGGGTTCAGGATCGCCATGCGTGTCCTCGACCGCTCCCGTCCCGGGATCGCCGCCCAGGCTCTCGGCATCGCGCAGGGCGCGACCGACTACGCGCTCGAATATGCGAAGAGCCGGGAGACGATGGGAAAGCCGATTGCGGCCCACCAGCTCGTCGCCGCGAAGCTCGCCGAGATGGAGACGAAATGCGAGGCGGCGCGCGGGCTTCTCTACACGGTTGGAATGATGATCGACGAGGGCGTCGACGGGCTCGAGCTGACGAAGGCATCCGCGATGGCGAAGCTCTTCTGCGGCGATACGGCGATGGAGGTCACGACCGACGCCGTTCAGGTGCTCGGCGGGTACGGGTATATGAAGGAGTACCCGGTCGAGCGCATGATGAGGGATGCGAAGATCACGCAGATCTACGAGGGGACGAACGAGATCCAGCGGCTCGTGATCGCGCGCGAGATGGTGAAGGAGAATCGCGCCTTCCTGCTCGCGAGCGTCCTCTGAACTCGACGCTCGACCCCGCGGCCGCGAGCCTGCTCGGGGCGAACACCGAGACGTCCTGTCGCGACGGCCGGACGTTCCGGTACTCGATCCCGTCGCACGGCCAGTACCCGTTCCAGTGGTTCTGGGACTCATGCTTCCACGCGATCGTCTGGAGCCGAACCGACCCCGAGCGTGCGAAGGACGAGCTGCGCGGCCTGCTCGCCTGGCAGGAGCCTAGCGGCTTCATCCCGCACGTCGTCTTCTGGGATCAGTCGCGCATCCGTCGCATGCCCTACCACTGGAACTTCCTTGAGACGCGCGAGATCTCGATGCTGTTTCCGGGTGGACGTCTCCCGAAGGTCACGCGACACATGCAGCCTCCCGTGATTGCCCAGGCGGTCGAGCGGATCGTGGCTGCCTCGGGCGATGTGGCGTTTCGGGACGAGGCGCTCCCGGCGCTCGAGCGCTACTACCGCTGGCTCGCGGCCGAGCGAGACCCTGATCGGGATGGACTCATCTCGATCATCGCGCAGTTCGAGAGCGGCCTCGACTACAACCCGATGTACGACCCGCCCGTCGGTGCAGACCGCCATCACCCGGTCGGCATCATGCTCCGGACGCGCTGGCCGAGCCTCGTCAACAAGCTCCGCTACCGCTACGACCTCGATCGCATCTTCCGGGGTCACCGCCACCAGGAGGATGTGCTCGTCAACGCCGTCTACGGGCAGGGCCTGAGGGCGCTCGCAAGGCTCGCTGGCGCTGCCGGGAACGAGGAGCTCGCCCGCTGGGGCGATCGGCAGGCTCAGACCGTGACGGAGGCGCTGCTCGAGCGGAGCTACGACGAAGACGCCGGGTTGTTCTGGAATCTCTACGGCCCGGGCGAGGTCCCGAGCCGAGTCCGTTCCGTCGGGTCGTTGATGCCGCTCGTCCTCGAGGGTCTCCCGGCTGAGATCGTCGAGCGGCTGGTCGAGAACATGACCGACAGGCGGCACTTCTGGACGCGCTATCCGGTTCCGTCGGTCGCCAGGTCGGAGCCAGCCTTCGTTCCGGGAATCCACGTCCGGGGCAGGCGGCTCATCTGGCGTGGCCCGCTGTCGCTGAACACCAACTGGTTTCTCGTCGGCGGGCTTCGCGCCCACGGATACACCGACGTCGCGGACGTCATCGCCGAGCGCTCCAGGGAGCTCGCCGAGCGGGGCGGCTTCAACGAGTTCTACGACCCGTTGACCGGGGCGCCGGTCGGTCAGCCCCGGTTCGGCTGGGCGACGCTCGCCGCGGACATGTGAGAGAGGCCCGGAGAGCCCTACTGGCTTTGCTTCGCGCCAAGCGTGGCCTTGTGCGCCCGCTTCGCCGCCTGGTATTCCTCGAGCTTCTGGGGCGAGTCGACGTCTCCGAGGGTCGGGTGCTGCGGCAGGATCGCATCCATGCCTTCCGGGCGAACGCCGAGCTGCTTCGCGAGCACGGCGAGGATCGTCCTGAC
Source organism: Gaiellales bacterium (assembly GCA_038209835.1). Lineage (GTDB taxonomy): Bacteria > Actinomycetota > Thermoleophilia > Gaiellales > Gaiellaceae > JBBQXH01. The sequence continues at coordinate 10,097 of JBBQXH010000054.1, forward strand.
CTTCATGTCGCCGAAGCCCGGGAGGTCGTAGAGGCGCTGCTCGAGGTCCTTCGCGTCGCTTGCCTCCGTCCAGATCCTCGCCGCGTCGCCGCCGTAGCGCTCCTCGACGATCGAGCAGAGCTCCTGGGTTCGCTTGGCCATCGAGCCGGGGAAGCGGTGGAGCGCCGGCTTGGTCTTGAACGCCTTCTCGAGCGCGGCGGGATCCATCGAGGCGATCGCACCCGCGTCGAGCGTGCCGATCCGCCGCTTCAGCTCGAGCGGCGCTGCGAATGCGCGCTGCAGCGGCACCTGCTGGTCGAGGGCGAAACCGATGAGGAGCGCGATCGGCTCCTCGACGAGCAGCCGGTCGGCCCTATCGTCGCCGGTGAAGTAGAGCTGGTCGACCTTCGTTGCGCTCACGGCTACGAGTGTACCCCTCGATACCCTTCGGGAGTGAGCGCGCTCGAACCCTTCA